>JADFOC010000269.1 GCA_022563075.1 Pseudomonadota bacterium | reverse complement strand
TGTCAACCTATGAGGCTGTATCTCAACAAGACAGCCAAATAATCGTCTAAGCGAACCCCAAATTCACAATCACTTCGTTTGCGCCCGGTGCGCCCGTGTCATTGTCAGCGATTCCCGTTGAAGCGCCGATTGAAATGCCGGTAGAAAATGGGATGCCGCCGGGTATGGTCAGCGTGAAGCCAGCACCGTTGCTGTCTCGGTAGGAGACAGTCGCACCGAATTGAGCATAGTGAATTACCCGATCACCGGGCCTATCTTCTCGGGAGAGCATCAACAGCCTTATTTCTGCTTAAGTCAACTGGCACTCGATGGCGAGGGTCAGCCGCGTCGTTTCGCCATCGGCAATGGAGAATTTCTCGAGCACTCGGTCACCGACAGTGATTGCTCCCTACCGACTCGGGTAGATTACGTTTATCACTCCACCGATAGCGACGCTGGTTTCAAACCGCTGTTGGATCTGGGTGCTCAACCGCAAGATCTCGCCTTTACTACCACCAATGAAAACCAGGATGCACCCTATATCGTGAGAATCGAAACCGGCACCATCAATCGTGCTATCTACCAAATTGCCATACTGCATGATCCCGCCTCAACCATGCCCAGCGCACTGAATCCGTCGGCGCAGTGGAATGGCCGACTGGTCTATGCCTTTGGCGGTGGTTGTGAGCCAGGTTACTTTCAAGGGAATAATACGGCTGCTGTGCTTAGAGATAACATGTTGCGTCTTGGCTACGCCGTCGTGTCCTCCACCCTCAACGTGAATGCACAAGGTGGTTGCAACGATGTCATCTCGGCCGAAACCGCGATGATGGTGAAAGAGCATTTTATCGAGTCCTATGGTGAGCCTCGCTATACCATCGGCTACGGCGGCTCCGGTGGTGCTATGCAGCAACTGCTTATCGCGGGTGCTTATCCGGGGATCATTGATGGGCTCTTACCGAGTATGACCTTCGCGGATGCGGTCACTTACATGACCGATGCGCAGGAGTGCGCCAGTCTGCTGCGCGACTACGCTAACGATCCGGCGCGTGAATTATCTGATGAAACCAAGGCGGTATTGGGTGGCTGGTCCATGTGGTCGGTGTGCGATAGCTCCCTCGGCACACGACCCAAGCGAATTGCGCCAGATGATTGTTCGGCACAGATACCGCAAGCGGCGCGCTACCATCCGCAGACCAATCCTGAAGGGGTCAGGTGTTCTATCTATGATGGAATGCGCAATATATTTGGTGAGAGGCTGTATCCCGAAATCACTGTGCAGCGAGAATTCGCTCGAGCGCCACATGACAATATTGGAGTTCAATATGGATTAGCCGCTCTCAATCAGGGTCTCATCGACACAGCCCTGTTTCTGGATCTGAACAAAAACATCGGCGGTTGGGACATCGATGTTAATTCGCGATCACAGCGCACCGAGGCGGATGACGATGCGGTACGCATCGCCTACCAAACGGGGCGCATAACTAGCGGTGGTGCCGGTCTGTCCCAGGTGCCGATCATTGATGACCGGGTCTATCTGGACGATGTCGGTAATTTTCACGCCAGTGTCTATTCATTTATCATGCGCGCCAGACTCGAGCGTGATAATGGGCATGCGGACAATTACATCATCCGTCGCCATGCCCGGGATTTGAATCTGGCCAGCGATAACCTGGCCTTAATGGATCAATGGCTGGCCAACATCGATGCCGATTCCTCGCCGATGTCCACACTCGCTAAGATCGTCGCCGCGAAGCCGGCCGATCTGCAGAATGACTGCTTCGCAGCCAACGGCGAACGCATCGTCGAGGATCCCATGTTTGACCTCGAAAAGTTGTTCGATAACACCGCCGGCAGCTGCAACAGTTTGTTCCCCCCCCATGCGGGTATGCGTCTGGTGGCAGGGGGACCGCTGACTAATGATGTGCTGAAGTGCCAGCTCAAGCCGATCGACTACGCAGACTACAGCGTCGAATTCAGCAGCGGTGAAAGGTCCCGGCTAGAGTCGATTTTTGCGCAAGGTGTGTGTGACTGGAGCCAACCGGGCTTGCATCAGCAGGTTAACCAGACCTGGCTATCCTTTGGTCCCTCTCCGGTTAATAGATACACGGGAGCAGATTCCACGCACTAGTGGTTTGTGGTTTGGCACTGGCGCGGGATTATTCGTGTTGGTTGGCGTAGGGGTGTACTTACGCCCTTACTGCTTGCCTCTTCCCGCTCGATGATCTGTGGATCAACCGCGGCAAGCTCGAACAATGAGCCGCTCGATTTTTCGCCTATCATCGATTATTTCAAAAAAGTCTTCCACGAACCTTAAAGACCTGTCCGCAGTGCGTTCGCTGGTGTAGGTGGTATCGCCGACAATTGATTTGAAACGATCACGTGACGCTTGCATGATGTTGATTGCACTGTCCAAGGTGTCCCGAGGGACACAGAACCCTCGGTATAGTCTTCGTGTATTTCTGGATATTCGCAGCGCTGGATCGGGCGGCGCCGCATAATTTGTATCCACATAGCCGGAAGAATCAAAATCATAGGGGATTGCCAAATATTCCTGGTCTTCATTTTGCAATAGCTTGGTGTTATGGCAACACTCCTCATTTCCCGACGCGCGGATAATTGAATAGTCGGTATTCGCAATTAAATACATGAACAGAGACAACAGGGTGCTCTGTTGCTGATTTAAATCGGCTGACGAGATACGGTTAAGTTCAACTTCGTTCAGATTGAAGCGTGCGGCCAGGCGTTTCTGGTGTTCGATAAAGAAGGCGAAGTGGGTGCGGCCGCGTCTGGAACGATCGCTTTCGATATAGGTCGCATTCACTAGTCGTGTATCGAGCTGGTATTCGGTGATCTCGCCGAACAGTCGATAGGCTTGATATTCCTTAATGATGTAGTCTGCATAACTGTTTCGCCGGCCGCATTGAACCACCAGTTTCAGGCGATTCTGATTTTCAAACAGCGTACCGGGCGTCTGTCTGCGCCTGAAGTCCACCCACAGTTGTGAATACCTGCAATTCTCCTTTTCGAGTCGCCAGTTACCTCGAACTTCGAGCTTCACATCCAGAACTACCTGTTGCCCGGTTGCATCGGTGTAGCTCAGTGTCCCCGTATACTCCTCGTCCTTTTTGCGATTACCGTCGATCAACGCGAACGGACCGGTGATGGTGATATCCAGTAACTCGGTAGATTGAAACAGGGGGTCAGGTTCTGTGGCGCAGACTAAGACGCCAGGAATCGCAGCACACAGAAGAATAAGTAGCAATCTGCTCATCTCATCGGCACCTCCAAGGCTGGGTCTGCTGAGAGAGTGTTTAACCTCGATTATTCGGTTCCACAGGCTATCTCGGTATCTCTCCGAGCACAACTGCATGTATCGAAATTATCAAAACCCACCCACGAGTCGATCGCTGTCAACCAGACGATAGGGATCTCAGTGCGGTCATGGACTCCACCAATTTTCGCGATGTCAACTCGCGGCATCTGTGGTTAACAGGTATGGCGTTAGGGTCAAACAATTAATACCCGCGTTGCGCCGCCGCAGGACCTTCGCGCAATTATTCGACAACAGGATGCGGGTCAAGCTGTCGCTCTCGATTGGCGAGATAGCTGCGAATTAAATCGGCATCCCGTTCGACGCAGCTGGTGCTATGGGCAAAGATGTAGTCTGCACTAATTTGCTGAATCTGCCCGGCCTTCGCCAGGATGTCCTTAAAAGTCTGAATTTCCATCGGCGGTAGTGAGCGATTGCCATAGAAATCGATGAGCAGCTGTAATTCCTTCTGACTCAGATTCTCGGCCAGGATCTGTGCAATGCCTGGTGCAAAATTTTTCCAGGCATAGACTTCCGCATAACAGGCGGCGATGTCTTGTTTGATTTGTGCAGGTAAGGCAACCTGCACCGACATACTGACTATGCTGGCATAGGTTCTGATAATATCGCGCGTCTGTTGCAGCGCCATCGATTCGAATTTCCTGCCAATGTCGGTTACCCGCAACAGACGCTTGGCAGCTTGATTCGTATCGGCGTGTGCGGGTTCAAAAATAACTAACAGAACGACGAATAGGAAGTAGCTGATTGGCCTAATCTTCATTGACGATTTCGAATACCACGGTTACCGAGGTCTGGTATTCTACTTCATCGAAAGTCGAAGCGGCAACGACAGTCGCTGTGGAACTAGTTTCTGCGCCACCACCCCTGGAACTTAGCGATACTACTGCTGGCTCCTGCCGCATCGCTGCCATCGGCATGGCACGGGACCGGCGCAGGATGCCAGCGTAAAAGAAATTGATGGCCGGTAACTCCAGGCCCAGATTGCTTGCATAGAAGTCCTTTTGCTGCATTACGTCCTGCAGTGCTAATTGCCGGACCCGGTCCTCAAAATCTTGATCCAGACTGTGTTCGAATTCGGTGCGTTCAAATTCGACCTCGGCATTCGCATCCGCCGCGGCAGCGAGTAATTGCAAGTGCTCCTCGCTAGACACGGAGATTTCTGTACTTCCACCAGGGTTAAACTGTAACAAAAAAGACGCACTATTGGT
>JADFOC010000268.1 GCA_022563075.1 Pseudomonadota bacterium | reverse complement strand
CAGGTTTGGAGACGTCTGCCGGCTTGCGACCAGAAAGTGAAATCCGCTACCAATCAGTCTCGCTCTGAGCCTGCAGAGGCACCAATCTAGAGGCCATTCTCCACCGCTTAAGTACCTCGCAGCGCCACTGTTATCGGTTGCCGCGCCGCGCTGACTGCCGGTAATAGACCACCTAGAATCCCAAGGATGCAAGAGCCTACTATACCCTGCATCAACAAATCGGATGTCACCCTGAAATCAAAAGAGACCTGACTGAAACTATCACCTAAAGTGGAGACGGTGTAACCGTTAAACACGAAATAGGTCAACACACTTCCAACAACGCCACCAAGCAAGGCGAGCAGCAACGCCTCCAGCATCACCGAGATGACAATTGGCGCTCTGCCAAAGCCCAGGGCTCTGAGGGTGGCTATCTCCACCGACCGTGTTGCCACCGCAGAATACATGGTATTTAGCGCAGCAAAGATGGCGCCGATGGCCATTATGGCGGCAACGGCATAGCCAAAAATCGTAATTAACTGGGTGAGATTCTCGGATTGGCCGGCATAATATTCAGATTCACGCACCGCGTTGACCGGCAAGCGGCGATCCGATTCGAGACTCGCAACAAAGGCGTCGAAATCCTGTGGCGACTGCAGTTGTACAGTGACCGAACTGAATCCAGGACCCCGGTTTAGCGAGGCACCAAGGATTTGCTGATCCACCCACACTTCTGATTCGAAGACGCTGCCTCCGGTACTGAATAGACCCACGACTTCCCAGTCTGCGCCACGAATAGGCACCGAGTTGCCAATCTCGAGTCCTTGAAACTGGGAGGCGGCAGACTCTCCGGCAATTATTTCAAACCTGCCAAATTCGAGATCTCTACCCGCTACAATGGTCATTTCCGACCGAATACGGGAAGAATTTTCATCGATCCCTCGCATCGGCAGATTTGCTGAGGTGGAACTACCGCGTTTCCTGATATCAGCAATGACATAAATTTCTCTGGCCATGAGGCTGTTTCGTTCAATTCTCAAAATGCCAGGTTTGTTTTCAATGATATTGGCTTGCTCGATGGTTAAGCCACTGGTCATTTCCGATTCAGAGCCGGCGCTCATCACGATGACCCTGTCATCATGTCCGGCAGATTGCAGCGTGGTTTCAAATCCCTTTGCCATGGCCAACATAGCAACCAACACGGTAACCACGCCGGCGATGCCGACAACGATGACAATGGAGGGCCCCCAGCGCTGCGGAATATTCCTCAGGTTCATCAGGGAAATGGAGATTACCTGAGACAAAAACCTCATGTGTGTCCTCCCAGCGCATCGACAATATTTAGTCGCATTGCCCGCAGTGCCGGTGGTAATCCCACGATAAATCCCAAAGCAATTGAGAGTGCAATGGCGGTTACTACAATATCCGACGTCAGTGCCATGTCACCCACAAAAAATGCCAGGCTAAGACTAAATTCCGGCACCAAAACCGCCGCCGCCGCCAGACCCAGCAGACAACCGAATACCGTCAGGATCACCGACTCCCCCAATACGATTAACAACAGACTGGCGCTGTTAAAACCCAGTGTCTTCAAGATGGCTAATTCAGGAATTCTTTCTCGAACAGCCTGGGACATGGTGTTGCCGGTGAGTAATATGATGGTGAAAAACACCGCCCCCAGAATTGCCGTCATGATGAAACCAATGTCGCCAATCTGATTGGCAAACATTTGCCGATATTCCTTTTCCGTCGAAGTCTTGGTTTCAGAAGTGGAATTGGCAAAGAGTATATCGATATCGTTGGCGATACGATTGGCCTGGGTCGGGTCACTGATCGTAATCACAAAATTACCCACCGTACCCTTGCCGGCGGCGCGATACTCATCGAAATATTCAAAATTGAAAAAGAATTGGGATGTCTCTACTTTCTCGTCGATGCCGTCATAGATACCCACCAGGTCGAATTCCCATGAGGTACCATCCAGGTTTGCCCAAATATCGGGAATAAAGGGAATCTTGTCCCCTACCGACATGCCGTAAGTCTCGGCCGTGGTTCTGCCAACGATGGCTCCGGTCCTGGTATTGATAAAGGCTTGCAGCTGCGCTTCGGGTAATACCCATTCACTGTGAATTTGCATAAATTCCGCCGGTGGCACCGGCCAGCGGGGGAAGAAGTTTTGTGGATCCTGGTAGGTACCGTTAAACCAAGTTTGATGGGCAATCACTTCCACACCCGGTACCTGCTGGATTCTCTGTAGGTAACTAACCGGGAGCATATCGACGATAGAATATTTTGGCGCGATTATTAGTCGATCGACTCCTGCCAGGTCGACGCCAGTTTCAAAAGATTTGCTCACCGACTGCAGTATCCCGAACAGCAAAAAAGCGATGAACAGGGAGGCCACAGTCAGAAAACTGCGTAGTGGTTTGCGCGCAACACCGGCGAATATCAGTCCAAAATACTTCATGCCGGTTCTTCACTGCCGACTTGGTTGGTTTCGAACGTCAGAGAACCCTTATCCAGATGCAAGATATGTTTGGCAAATTCTGCGGCCTTCGAATCATGGGTTACCATCATGATAGTCTTTCCGTGCTGCTGGTTAAGCACTTGCAACAGGGAGAGAATTTCATCGGCTGTTGCACGATCCAGATCACCGGTGGGTTCATCGCACACCAGAAGAGAAGGATCGGAAACCAGGGCTCTGGCAATAGCCACCCTCTGCTCCTCCCCACCCGAGAGTTCGCGTGGACGGTGTTTGGCGCGATCTTTCAAGCCCACAATTTCCAGGGCGGTAGCCGCATGTTCGCGACGTTGCTTGGCTGACATACCCGTCAGCAATAAAGGCAATTCCACATTTTTTTGGGCTGTCAGCACCGGCAGTAAATTATAAAACTGAAAGACGAAACCCACGTTTTGGGAACGCCACTTTGCCAATTTATTTTCAGATAATTTGTCGACACGCTCTCCGCCTACAATCACGCTACCGGAAGTCGGTCGGTCCAATCCCCCAATTAGATTCAATAGCGTGGTTTTTCCTGAGCCAGAGGGTCCCATCAAAGCGAGAAAATCGCCTTGACTGATCTCGAGGTTCAAGTTGTCTAGTACTGGAACGATCAATTTTCCCCGACTATATTGCTTGCAGACATCCGTAAGACTTATCAATGCCTCTGCCATATTATTTCCTATTCTCTACCTAGTTGTTTATCACGATCTCGGGTCCGGCGGATAAATACTCCTGTGCTGTCTCAGAAGTAACTCTTGCTATCACGATCTCTCCGCTAACAAGACCACCGACTACGAGGCGATTCGTCCCCCTGGTTGAACCCAGCGTTACCTGACGCTGCTCAAGTTCTGTCCCATGCACGGTCAACACAAAATTGCGGTTGCCACTGGCATAGATCGCTGCCTGAGGAACCAGCACCCCTGCCACTTGTGCATCGCCCGAAGCAGGGGCTTCAAGCTCTTCTAAAAACGAAACTTTCACTCCCATATCAGGAAGTATTCGATCATCTGTTTCCAGGAACTTGATGCGAACCCTCACCGTGGCCTTGTTTCGGTCTGCAGTGGGAATAATAGTGATTACTTCCGCGGGAATCTCCCAGTCCTGATAGGAATTCAATACCGCCGTTACCGACTGTCCCGGGGTAACTCGATTAATATTAGATTCGTTGACATCTACCTCTATTTCCAGTGATTTCATATCCACCAGAGTACCAATGCCGGTGCGGGTGAAACCGCCACCACCGGAAATCGGAGATATCATCTCTCCAGGTTGTGCCGACTTGTTAATAACGATACCCGCGAAGGGAGCACGAATTTCGGTGTCGGTTAGTTGCTGCTTTTGCACCTCGAGTCGACGCGCCGATACTTCCACTTCTCGTTGAGAGCGAGCAATTCTGGCTTGATAAGCTTCCACAGCTAAGGTAGCAGCGTCCAACTCGGCCTTACTAGCCAGAGACTTCTCTGTCAGTCGCGCCGTTCGATTCAGATTGAGTTGTGCCTCGCGTAGCCGCACGTCTAACTCCAATATTACAGATTCAGCCGCGGCTAGCTGCGCTTCGCCCAATCGCAGTTGGGCATTCAACAATCCACTATCGAGGCGGGCCAGGATTTGCCCTTCTGCGACGAAGTCTCCCTCTTCTATATAGACTTCGACGACTTTGCCGGTGACCTTGGATGAAACTGTTGCCTGCAGCCTCGCCGTCACGTAGCCGGATGCATTGAGGACGGTATTGGCGGGCACGCTGGCACTGGCCGCGGACACCGTGTAGGTGTCGAGCGCGAGCGGCTGCGCTGCGCCGCCGCCGGCATCGGCGGTTTCTACACGCCCACTTCGGTTGGGACCGAGCTGGCCGAAGGGAAGGAGCACCGAGAGATCAACGGCCGCATCCACGTCCTGGAGTACCCGCTGCCCGGCGACTACGGACTGATCCGCGCCTGGAAGGCGGACACCGCCGGCAATCTGGTCTTCCGCCTGACCCAGCGCAATTTCAACCCGCTGATGGCCATGGCGGCCACCGTCACCATCGTCGAAGTGGAGAAC
>JADFOC010000267.1 GCA_022563075.1 Pseudomonadota bacterium | reverse complement strand
ACATTGACTCTTAGCGGTGCCAATTCAACCGCTAGACAGCGCACCAGATTCTCCACCGATGCGCCGACGCAACTCAGCGCCGATTGAATCGGCTTAATTTTCCGCGCAGGAGATCCACTAACCAGAGTGATAGAACCATCCGCTGCAACATAGGAAGCACCTGTGCGCACCACCTTCGCATATCCCCAGAGCTTGTCATAGGCCGCCTTAAATTGATCTTCGGTTTGCTCCAAAAAAGGTTTTAGCGTGCGTTCCCCACCCACGGCGGCCGACACCAGGTGGTCGATAGTGCCTACTTCCTTAAAAATCGCTTCCAGACTATCGGCGTCATGGGTATCGGCCTGCCGCACTTCAAATGCACCCTTGCTGACGGTTTTAGCTTTCTCGATATGCGCTTCGGAACGGCCGGCAACCCACACCTTGGCGCCAAGCTGGCTGGCTGCCTGAGCGGCGGCCAATCCAATTCCGGCCGTACCGCCAATAATTACTACATTTTTACCAGCCAAATTATCGGTCGTCATTAATCTCTCCAAACTTCGATTTAACTAAAAGATACGCCCGGGATTCAATATCCCCTGTGGATCCATTGTCTGTTTAAGGGCTTTCATTAGGGCAATTTCTGCCTCACTCTTACTGTAGGGCAGAAACTGCTTTTTCATCAGTCCAATGCCGTGCTCCGCCGACACCGCGCCACTTAATTCCTGTATTAATCCGTAAACAATCTCATCGATCTGCAGGTGATAATCACGGGTGTCTGGCCCGACATGGATGATGATATGGACATTACCATCACCGATATGACCAAACAGGCCGATAATGGCATCAGGCCATTCCACTCGCAGCCTCTTCTCTACTTCCTCCCCGAAATACCCCATGTCACCCACATTGAGACTGACATCATAGGTATGCATGTAGCCCACGCCGGGGTATATTTCGGCGGCGGCATCGCGCACTGTCCACAGGTTTTTAATCTTGGTGTCGGTATCTGCTATCACCGCAGTTTCCACCAGTTGTTTTTCGGTAGCAGAGTTAAGCGTATCGACGAATAGATCGGTGTCTTTGTCTGAATTCGATCCCATGCTTTCAATTAGCACATAAAAGGCATAGTTATCTGCTAGTGGCACGGTGGCGTGTGGCACATGTTTATCGATGAGTTGGTAGGTGTTCTGCCAGATAACTTCAAAGGCACTGAGGTTGGAGCCAAGCTTGGCTTGTGCGTGCATCAGCAGCTCGGTAACTTTCTCGAAATTACTGACCGCGCACATAGCCACCACCTGACTGCTGGGCTTTGGTGATAGCTTTAGCACAGCACGGGTGATGATGCCCAGCGTGCCCTCACTACCAATAAACAGTTGCTTTAGATCATAGCCGGTATTATTTTTTCGAAGCTTATGTAGGCCATCGATGATGGTTCCGTCCGCTAACACCGCCTCGATGCCGATAACCAGATCCCGCATCATGCCATAGCGAATAACCCGATTACCTCCGGCATTGGTTGAGAGATTGCCACCGATGGTGCAGCTACCGCGCGCACCAAGGTCCAGCGGAAATAACAAATCATTGGCATCTGCCTGTTCCTGGATGGTTTGCAATTCCGCACCGGCTTCCACGGTCATGGTGCTGGTAAAGCGATCCACTTCCACCACCTGTTTCATGCGTTCGAAACTCAGGGAAATTTCACCCTGCAGCGGTGCCGCCGCGGACACCAAACCGGTCATACCGCCTTGCGGGGCAATCGGTTGACCGGCCGAGTGGCAGGCCTTAAGGATTGCAGAAACTTGCTGAGTATCAGTTGGCCGCAACAACAACAGTGGTGGAATAGACCGGGCGCCCATTGCATCCTGATAGTTTTTGGCGTCAATGTCAGTGCCTTCCCGATAACCACCAGGTCCGACCACAGCCTTCAGTTGTTCCAGTAATGCAGCCAGTTCAGTTGCCGCCATTGGATGATCTCAGCTCAAGCAAAAAAGAAGCGAGTGTAACATACAAGCCGCCCTGAGTTGCCGGACCTGTTTGACGGTTTTTGAGCAGATGACAGTAACTAAAGCTGATAGAATCGCGTCATAGCGACCTAATACAATTCTCTATTGTCAGAGCCATTTCCACCGGAGTGACCCATGAAACGATTCCTTTTGTTAGCGACGATCATTGCAACGGTAACTACTTGCAACTGGGTACAACTTACGACTGAGGGTCAGGGTGTTCGTCTGGCTACCGCCAGCGAAATCACGAATTGCGATCGCCTTGGACGTACCCGATCACAGACCTTGAACAAGATTGTGGGGGTTGAACGTGGCGGTGAAAAGCTACAAAGCGAATTACTGATGCTGGCCCGCAATGAGGCCGGGAGTATGGGCGCTAATGTCGTGGTTCCAGAGTCTTTAATCGAACAAGGCCAGCAGTCTTTCGGTGTCTATTCCTGTCCCCTGTAATTAATTCACAATAATATCAATCGGTTAGTGTTTCCCCGCAACAATTACAAAAATAAAGTTTGACATTATTTAGATATTTAGATACATTTCTAAATATCTAATAAACGACCAACAAAAACCCATGCAGCAAGTACTCGAAGCCATATCAGATCCCACCCGCCGCAAGATTCTCGATCTGCTGAAGCAAGGCGACAAGTCAGCCGGCGAACTGGGTGAGCAATTTGAGATCAGCGGGCCTTCCATGTCGCACCATCTAAGCAAACTCAAGGCGGCGGATCTAGTGCAAACGACTCGGCAGGGACAGAGTATCTATTATTCAATTAACACCAGTGTGTTCGACGATGCGGCACAGTTTGTCATCGACTTTTTCCAGAACAAAAAGGAAATGAAGAAATGAAATTTCTAAAAGTCAACAAGCTTAGTTTTTTGAGTCTGCTCGCGATGATAGTGATCACAACGATCCTCTACCCCGGTCTGCCGGAAACCATACCGGTAAACTATGATTGGAACGGAGTGGCTCGCAGCGAGACTCCTGCGGAAATAGTCGCCCTGCTGATACCCGTTATCTATGCAGTAGTGATCTTACTGATTGAAGTATTCCTCAGGATTTCGCCAGAAAAATATTCCATGCCTAATAGCAGACGCGCCAAGGACATCATAGTGTTTGGTGTAGGACTACTGTTGACAAGCGTGCACATTGGCCTATTAACCAATGCCGGCGACATGCATGTTATTGAACGCTTCCTGGCCTTCGGCATGGCACTTTTCCTGATCGTGGTAGGCAACGTGTTCGGAAAGATGGAACTGAATTTCATCATTGGCATACGCTTACCCTGGACCATCGCTTCGGAGAGTAATTGGCGAGCCACCCATAGATTCGCAGGACGCCTGATGGTGATCGTCGGTGTTGCATTATTCATTGTCAGTTTTTACTATTCACATTTAGTGGTGACGGTAGCTGCCAGCACCAGTACGGTGCTGATTCCGGTTATCTACTCCTACCTTTATTTCAACAAGAACGAGAGGTCTGCACTATGAGGATCGAAGCCGCCACGCCATGGCTAGTAACAAGTTTGAACCAAAAATCAGTTTGCAACGACCTAATACATACAAACAAGCAATACGCCTGTATTAATGTGTAACTTCGATTGAATACGCCAACTCGAACCCCTAAAATCCGGACACGGTAACTATCACCGACAGGAACGAACTATGGGAAATATTCTGCTTTCAGTCAGCGATGCTTTCGCTGCAGCACCTTACAAGGTTTTGCGTTTCAAAAACTTTATCCTCACCGGCCTGGTAGTGATCACAGCGGTGATGATCTTTGGCATCTTCACCCGCACCTCCCTCGACATGACCATGGAAAGTTTCCTGCCCGAAGGTGACCCTGCCATGGCGGCGCTTAATCAATTCAGGGAACAATTTGGCAGCGATGATTCGGTGTTTCTGGTTTATAGAGCGAAAGATGGCAATATTTTCTCCAGAGAATCGCTCGAAGCCGCGCAGCAATTAACCAATGATTTGCGCAACTGGGAAAGCCTGGATCGAAGCGCCTACCCCGAATCGATCTCTGGTATTCGACTCGATTGGGATGAGCTAAACCATATCCGCCGAGTACGGTCGATTGCGAATCTACGTTATCAGGAGAGTGTTGGCGATAGCCTGCTGTCAAATCGCCTGGTGCCAAATCAACTTCCTTCCGATGAAGATCAACTTGGACAGATCAGGGGCAAGGCCCTATCGCTGGAAGATTACATGTTGGCGTTTTATTCTGAGGACACCGAATACGGCGCCATACTTATTCAGACCGACTTCGGCACCAAAACCGTCGATGGTTTTGTGCCAGCCGTCGATGCGCTCGATGTTTCCCTCGATGCCAGCTTTGACGCTTTCGGCTATACCGAAAGTTTCGACCTCAGCTTTGACGAAGCGGCCGTGGTTCAGGTAATGGAATTCGAACCTGTCGACATGATGGGCTATACCGCTTTTCATATAGGAAGTAAGGCGCTGTACGAAAAATATTCGGATCAGTTTGAATTCTTCCCGATTGGTAACCCACCGCTGATGGAATTCATGTTGGAAATGCTGGAAG
>JADFOC010000266.1 GCA_022563075.1 Pseudomonadota bacterium | reverse complement strand
CTGCGACCGCACCAAATATCACTGGCACCGGGTCAGCACACCACACTCACAGTCAGTTTCGACCCCCAGAAGAGAGGAGTTACCACCTTATCGGGATTGGCGGTACAGAGTTACTTCCCTTTCTTTCTGACTCGACATTCTGCCAAGATCAAAAATTTGGCAGAGGTATACGTATTACCCTCGACCCTGAAGGTAAACTTACCGTCGTTACGCCATATTGCCGAACAAGCCAGCAAGCGTATGACCCTCGGTAGTGACAATGCGCGCAAGGGAACTGCACTGGAATATGCGTATTCACGCCAATATCAGACAGGGGATTCAATAAGACGCCTCGATCATCGAGCCAGTAGTCGACGGGGTGAACCCATGAGTAAAATTTTTGAAGGTGCCGATGAAATTCGCCGTGACCAGGTATACGTAGTAGTTGATTTAACCTTGGCACATTTTGAACCCTGGCAGCGACGCCCTTCCAACGAGGCGGCCTTGGATGAGCGTCTCGCCCTGGCGGTGGAAATAGGCTTGTCGGCGCAAAATGAGGGTTTCGGTCTGGCAGCTCTTGCCACCGGCAAGCAATGGCATAAATTGGAGAATGTGCTGGATTTCTACCAACAGATTGCCACCTGCAAACCGCAGCGACCAGGTACTGATTCCAGCAATTCATTGCCGGATACAGCCTTGGCTGAGAATGGACTCTATATATTGGTCATCGGTCGTTGGGAAGCGGAAACCCAGAATCTGGTAGATCGGTGGCGGCAGGCAGGTGTTCTAGTGCTGGTGTTTCTGTTGGCAGAATCTGAGGCGGATGTCGGCAGCTTGCCTGCGGGTAGTCAATTTGTCGAGGTGCAGCGTTGATGTCCTTGAGCAATTTGTTGCTTACCCTGTTTCTTGCCTTGCTCTGTTTGCAGCTAGGGCTCTCCATGGAATTACCTTTCGTTATTCTGCTGGGCGGAGGCTTGAGTGTCCTCGGCGGCTTGAAGATCATTCCGGTTGAGCGACCCACTTGGGGACTGGTCATTGTCATGGTGGCGGCCGGTGGATTTTTGGGTAACGAGTTGCTGGAAGAGATGGCCGCAGAGGGTTCATGGGCACAATCGTCCAGTCTATTCGCCGGACTCATTCTGTCCATCCTGGTGTATTTGTTATGGCTATTCGCGGCAAGTGCGAAGAGTACTTCGCAAGTGCCCTTAGAGCGAGATACCCAGACAATATTGGTGTTAGGTTTGATGCTGCTGCTCCTTAACCCACCACCCGCGACCACGGTTGTCAGCATACTCGGTACACCCGTTGCCCTGCTTAGCGTCACGGCGATGCTGCTGGCCAGCGTCATATTGCTGGCAGATCGTTGTGTCGGGGTTCTAGGGCCCCGTCTGCTGTTAATGCTGCCGCTACTGTTAATCGTTCCAGTGATGGTGATTCTTTTGGGGATGGCTCAGGGTCCCTTGGTCGCCGCCCTGGGAAACTTGTTACCCAGTCCCGGTGGCTCTGCCAACACAGGATTCTCACCCTATCAACAGCTGAGCGCATCGGTATTTCTGCGCCCATCCAACCGCTCGGTCATGCGCCTCAATGCAGTAGCTCTGCCCAGTCGTTACCTGGCTGGCAATCGTCTGGTCAGACTGGATGAAGAGATGGTCTGGCAACCCTCGGTGCAGGCGCGGCAGTTTCTCAGCACTGTTGACGCGCAGAGCTTAGCCTCGGGCGAGTGGCGCTACCCGGTCGATAACCACCACGCCCGGGCAGGGAATGCGGATTTACAGACTCTGACGGTTCACAGTTTAAGGAGAGACAGCTATATTTTCCTTAGCCCTGGTACCAGTCGCGTCACCGGAAGATTTCGTGCTTTGAACAAGGACGCGGCCGATGTTTGGACTCCGGCCTTTGATCGAGGCGCCGACCGACGTTGGCAACTTGAGGTCGGCGGCGACTCGGTACCCCAAATTAAAAACGCAGAGAATTTACAGCTGCCTGCTTTCTGGGATGAAGCATTGCAGGAGAAAAGTCGGGAATTTCTCGGTAGCGAGCCACTGCAGACCGTCAACAATGTGTTAGGGCACTTCAGAGGAAGAGAATATTCACTGCGGACCAACTTCGACTCCACCCAGCCTTTTCATGACTTTTTTCTCAATGAGAAGGCTGGCTATTGTTTTTGGTTTGCCACCGCCACCACCTTGGCATTACGTGCAAACGGGATTCCGAGTCGACTGGTGAGTGGCTATGCGATTCACGAACGCATCTCCTCACAACTTTGGCTAGTGCGAGAGCGGGACGCCCACAGTTGGGTAGAATGGCAAGACCAGAGCGGTTATTGGCACACCGTGGATCCCACTCCCGTCAGCATCAATGCTTTTTTTGACGACTACAACTCCCTCGAAATTAGTATCTGGTATCACTACCTCGCAGGGCAGTGGCAAATCATGGTGGATAGAATCCTCGCCGACGAACTCGCCGCTAATCTCGTGCGCTATGGGGGCTTGTTAATATTGGTGTTTCTGTTTGTGCGGGAATATCGGCGTATTCGAGTCAAGAAAGCCGAGACTGACACAAAATCCCGAAAGTGGCAGAAGTTATGGCAGCGTTTTTTGCACAGCTCAAAACTACCGGCAAATACTTCATGGACCGCAACCAACTATGCTGATAATTTGCCGGGTAACTGGCCTGCGTCCTGGGTGCTGGCAGTCAGGGAGTTTTTACAAAACTATAATCTGCATAGATTTTCAGGCAACGATGAGCGAGCGATGAGGGATGTTGAGAACGCATTGGAAAAGTGTTTGCAAGTCATAAACCAGTCTGATGCTAAAACGCATTCCAGTTAAGAATAAAACGAGTCCCCTTTTTTTTCTTTAAGCAACCAATGATGAGGATCGAGTCGATGCAAATAACTTCCGGTTTACCCAAAATTTTCCTGCTACTGTTTATAGGCTTATCCAGTACCCTGACATTCGGCGCGGATGAGGAGTGGGTCACGCTTATCGATGGCACCGAAGGCATGGATAATTTCAACATACTCGGTGACGCCAACTGGTCGGCACAGATGAACGCCATCCAGGTGACCGAAGGTAGCGGTGCTTCTTTTCTCGTCAGCAAGGAAAGCTATAGCGATTTCTCGCTGCGAGTGGAATTCTGGGCCAGTGATAACGCCAACAGTGGCATCTTCATGCGCTGCCAGGATCCATCTTCGGTCAATGATCGAAATTGTTACGAAGCCAATATCTTCGATCAACGTCCCGATCCTGCCTACGGCACCGGCGGCATCGTACACATCGCGGCGGTCGATGAGCCCAGGCCGAAGGCCGGGGATAAATGGAATATTTACATACTCACCCTGCAGGGTGACCACCTGGTGGTGGAATTAAATGGCGAGAAAACGGTCGACGTGCACGACAGCCAGTTTGCCAGTGGACCCTTCGCGCTACAGTGGGGACGTGGCGTCTTGCGTTTCCGCAAAGTTGCGATAAAGGAATTGTAGGAAAACCGGGACAGACCAGTTTTTCCCTTAAACCTCAGGGCAGCGCCAGCGTGATGACCGTGTTAGTTGCCACTACCGTGACGTATTGCCTGCCATTGACCTCGTAGGTCAGTGGGCTGGCGCGGATGGTACGCGGCGCTTCGAATCGGAACAGCGTCTCACCGTTGTGCGCGTTCAGGGCATAGAATCCACCATCTTCGATGCCCTGAAACACCAGGTCTCCGGCGGTCACCAAATTTCCGCTGGCGCCAATCGAAGATCTGGCTGGTAGCTCGCGCTGCCATACCTGCTCCCCGGTGGCCGGACGGTACGCCGATACCGTAAGACGTGGTGTGTAGTCATCGGAGATGCGGTCGAGCTCAGAAAAGCTTGCCTCGTGCCCGCGACTGTCCGGCCCCGGTCTAAGGGTATCCCCCACCGGCTCAACCTTCAGAGTAATGGCACCATTTTTACCGGTGACATAGATCATCTGCGTCCGCGGGCTGAATGCGGCTGAGCCAAAGCTGGCCCCGCCATGGGGAATAATGTAGGGCTCGGTGAGAGAGTAGGGTGTATAGAGTTGTCGACTTCTTGCCGCTAACAGAGGATCTGAGAACTGGATGAAAGTGGCGCAAAGCGGATCCATGGGTATGCCGCGGGCATTGTAAGGGATCGGTTGTGTCGGCCACACCTGCTCACCAGGCACGTCGGTTGCGGTAGGTACCACCGTCTCCACCATCGCGTGGATCGGTACCCCGGTCTCTCGATGCCACATATAGAAAAGGCAATTTTTACCGGCGGCAGCAACACCTTTAATGACCTCACCATCGTCGCGCGTTACATCGAAAAGTAGGGGTCCGGTGACATGATCCCAGTCCCAGAGATCGTGATGAACGGCCTGATAATGCCAGCGCAAGTGGCCAGTCTCCAGATCCAGAGCAATGGTGCTGTTAGTGAATAAATTCTTTCCCACCCGTGCCGAGCCATCGTAATCCGGCGAAGGATTGCCGGCATTGATATAGAGCATCCCCAACTCGGTATCGATGGCAGGCTGTGTCCATATGCCACCCCCGGCGCGTGCG
>JADFOC010000265.1 GCA_022563075.1 Pseudomonadota bacterium | reverse complement strand
TGAAGAAGCCGACCAGCGCCGTAATGCCAATACTGGGGGCAAAACGGAAGTAATACCAAGTCTCGGTAATAGGCAAGAGAACCGGCAACTTTACCAACAGAGTCGCCAGCAGACACAGCAGTAGCACGTACAGTAGCGGCCTCGCCGTGATATGGCTTGATAGCCCGTGGTGTGATTTTGAGGTATCGAGCCTGGCCTGCCAGAACTTGAGGACTTGCGCATTGGGATGATCTTGCAGTGCTCGTTCAATCTGGCTGACAAACAAAGCAGAGTCGGCACGATATAACGCTTCGAGCTTATAGGGCTCTGCCAGCACGGCGATAACGGGGTTGGTCAGCATGGTTTATCTCCTGCGTCTGATTCAGCTTGCGGACGTCGACCAGACTAAGATCGTCACCAGTACTACGGCGGTGATGACCATGATCGGGCCGGTCTGTAGGTATGTATTTTTAGGCATTGCAACATTTTCCATTTGCCAGGCTAGTCATTGCACTTTGTAGTACAAAGTAGATAGTGCTGAATATTCTCCGGTTCGGTCGTCTCTGCTAAGTTATCTCATGGAGTTGAGTAGTTTTTCCATATGCTCGAGGTAGTCTTCCAGCGCTTTGCGGCCTCGCGGGGTGAGACTGTATTCGGTTTTCGGCATACGCTCTGAAAATATCTTCTTGCCCCGGATCAATCCTGCATCTTCGAGCTTGCGTGCATGCACCGACAGGTTCCCGTCACTGGTATTCAGCAGTTCCTTGAGTTCTGAAAAACTTAAGGCATCTTTCACCGCGAGGGCGCTGACGATTGCCAGGCGCAGGCGTTCGTAGATCAATCGATTGACACCCTTGCCACGATGTTTACCGCCGCTGATGGCGCGTATTGCCACCAGTGCCTCGTTAGCTCTCTTACTTGCCATTGCTTTAGTCAAAGCGGGTCCTCGTAATTAACAATCCAAACAGCAGATGTAGTCCGCCAAAGCCTAATCCCATCCCCAGATTTGGCCAGGGCAAAAACAGAAACACGGCGCCCAGTAATAGAAACCCATAACCCATCCAGCTAACCTGTTTTACCGAATGATTACCTGCGGAAACTACTGCCACACCGTAAAGAAGCAGCCACAAACTCGCCAGTAGTGGTTGCTGCCCGATACCCACAAAAACTACGCTCAGCAGTCCGGCGGCGATAAATGCCGGAGCCAGGCTCAACCAGAAACGGCGCGGGCTGCCAACGAAAATCGAATGACCGATTTTTCGCATTTGCCAACTGGAGGTAAATATTGCGATCACTAATGCGGTGATGGCGGCCAAACCCCAGGCAATGATCCAGTCCATGTCCTCCATGGACTGAGTTAACAACGCGGTAACCGAGCCAATCACGCCGATGGCGAATATGCCCCAACCGGGCATGGGCATAAACAGGGAGCTGCGCTGCATCATCGAGCGGATTAGCTTGAGATCGCCCTCGGCGCGTTTGTTGAGGGAATGGGTATTACCGGATTGCTCCAAGTTTACGAACTCCATCGTTTTAACAATTTACGGCAGTGTACTTTGTAATACAAAGTAGATCAACTGGTTATGTGGCACGGCATAAGAATGTGATTAAGAGGTTATTTTAGATTCTTTCAGCCATTTCCTGATTCGACACCGACCCAAATAATTTCTTACTCTTCCCTTGCTTCGGCCGATTTAGACTGAGCTCGTTTTCTGTATAAATAAGATCGTATAAGCTGCACCACTAGCGCCGCTAGTATCGATTTGGCCAACGCGCCGACATAAAAAGGTGCGACGCCACCGGAATAGGCAGCAACCGCTCCAATAGTCGTTGTCAGCCATAGCCAGCCGAGCAGCAGAATAATGAGGTGGCCAAATAACATGCCGATGAGGGTCAATCCAAACTGTCTGCTGTAGCCAATTTTAGTCCAGAACCCGATGAAACCGGCAGCCACTGCAAATCCGAATAGATAACCACCGCTGGAGCCGAGCA
Organism: Pseudomonadota bacterium; assembly: GCA_022563075.1. Taxonomy (GTDB): domain Bacteria; phylum Pseudomonadota; class Gammaproteobacteria; order Pseudomonadales; family Pseudohongiellaceae; genus UBA9145. The sequence goes on along the minus strand of JADFOC010000265.1, from coordinate 2,566 downwards.
GATGGTCGAGCCCGAAACCGCCGTCACTAAATACCGGCAAACCCAGCACTCCGGTTAGTATATAAATTACGACTGCAGCAGTGCCGACAACAGCCCCCAATACTGAACCTATGATCAACACTGCGATAGTTTGTGCGGTTTGGGGAATATCGGTGCCTGGTAGAGAGAAATTCAGAATCGACCCCAAATAGATCAAGATCACTGCCAATGCGGCCACCGATATTCCAGTTCCCAACGAGACAAGACGCGCGTGTAATGGTTTGGTAGCTGAGTTCCAAATAAGAAAATGTGAATTTATAAAAATGGTTTGAACGGCGATCATGAACCAAGCAAGAGGATTAAGAAAGGAGTAGGAGTTATTGGCGAGGGGGGTTTTGTATTGGTCAAACAGAATTATTTTCCCTCGGCTAATGTTAGTTGTGGGGTATTTGATTAGTAAATAAATCCAACGCTTGTGAACATGGCAAGGCTTTTTTCTCTGACGTGGTGGTTAGTGCATGTTCTTGTATTTCCGCATTCAATGTATGTGCATGATTTATTCTAAGCCAAGCCTGATTGCTGGTTGAAAAAACCGGGGCCGGAGGGATCAAATGTAAATTTTTCCGAATTCCAGGCCGGCTCAACCGCAAATTTCGCCTGGTACATCTGTTGGTCGGCGTATTTTAGAATCTCACTGATATTCTTGCCATCATCTGGGAGCAGAGCTATGCCAAAGCTGTATTTGATATTGAAAGTTTGATCCGATACCAACATCGGTTCACACAATCTTTTTTGAATTCCATTGGCCATCGACCGGACAAATTTATGGGATGCCACTGCGGAAATGAGCGCAACGAATTCGTCACCACCGAGACGCGCCACGACGTCACCTTGGCGAGAAATGCCCTGTAGCCGCTGGCCGATCTCTTTCAATATCTCATCCCCGACATCGTGGCCATGGTTACCATTGATCGGTTTGAATTTATCGATATCAATCAGCAACAGTCCAAGTTTGTGGCGATTTCGAGCCGCATTTTTTATTCTGTTTTCTGCAAACTCCAAAAACAAGCGCCTGTTACCGATGCCAGTCAGCGGATCGTGAAAGCCCATTTCACTCAACTGGGCCTTGGCTTCCGGTCTCCTGCCGCGCGCTACGACCGGAAGCAGATAGGAATGTGCATGCAAATAAAATACAATCGAGGCGAGGCTCTCCATCCTGCTGGCATGCGCTGATAAGACGATGTGGTATTTGCAAACTAACTTGGATTTCATGCAATCAACTTGCCGGATCACCGGAAGCTGGTTGCTGCTGCTCCTCCTCTCTATTATTCCTGCGACGACGCAGATTGTTGTCGCCGCTGAAATGCCACTGCAAGCGAATGCGCTGGCGTTTTCCAGGTCTGCAGCGGCTGCTGGCAAGAGCCATTACCTGATAAACTGCCAACAGTGTCATGATGCAGATGGCAGGGCCTTGGCAAACATCGACCACATAGCTGCGGATTTGACCGCTCCCGGCACGTGGTACTATGGGGCGTCGGCGCTAAATATATTCCGTAGTATTAAATTTGGTGCCGGGTTGGAAATGCCCCCGTTTAAAGACACACTCAATGATGAACTCATCTGGCAGATTGTCGCTCATGTATTAAATATTGGACCAAAAGAAACTCGGCCTACCCAAGAATAAATTTTGAGGAAACCCTGATGGCTACAACTGATCAGAACCGGAAGAAGCATAAGAAGCATAAGAAATCGGAAATCGCCGAGGAAGAGGCAAGAGTGTCCCGCCGAAATTTTATTAAGGGAACCGCCATTGCCGGAGCCGGTGCTGCCGCAATTTTACGATCCGAAAACAGCAGCGCGCAGGATGATGACGGCGTAAAGATTCGAATTCCTGATGAGATTCCGGCTACGCTGGCTGAAGCTGCCAGGCCGGCGAATTTTCCCATGACCGGCGCCGAAGTATTTGCCAAGTTTTGCAAGGATGAAGGGGTTGCAGGTTTCTTCTGTTGTCCTGGTAATTACAACATGATTAATGCCATCGCCGCCGAGGGTATTCCCAGTTACGGCGGTCGCTGTGAAGGCAATATGGTTGCCGCCGCCGACGCTTTTATTCGAGTCACCGGAGAAATAGCGGCAACCTCAGGAACAGAGGGGCCAGGTTTCACTAATATGATCATGAATATAGGAGCTGCAAATTCGGCTCGCACACCGCTGTTAGTAATCGCCAGCAATAAGACCATCGGTGAAGACGACACCGAGCATGGAATTCAAACTGCCTATCAGCAGTCTCAAACCGACGGCCTGAAAAAATGGGGGAAACGACTGATCACCCCTAACCGAATCTACGAATATGCCGCCTATGCGTTTAGACAACTTAAAACCGGTATACCGAAACCAGTCCACCTCGATTTTCCCGGTGAGATCTCGCGCGCTCGATTCGAAGAGCCTGGTGAATTGCAGTACTACTATGACAAGACTCGCTACCGAACTGAGTCCAAAGCGCACCCCAATCCGGCTGACATCAGCACAGCGGTGGCCATGATCCAACGCTCGCAGCGGCCGATGATCGTTGCCAGCACCGGTGTGT
>JADFOC010000264.1 GCA_022563075.1 Pseudomonadota bacterium | reverse complement strand
TTTCAATCAACCAGCTACCCAACCCGATGAAATTCAAACCCTTGCTCTTTTCCATCCATCGCTTGCTAGGCATCGGCATGTGTCTGTTATTCGCTCTCTGGTTTGCCAGTGGTATCGTGATGATGTATGTGGAATACCCAGAGCTAACGGAAGCAGAACGTATCGCTAATCTGGATGAGCTAGACCTAGGCAATATTAGAATTACACCGGCGCAGGCAGCGGTATCTCTTCGCAGTAACAGTAATTTTTCAGCATTGACTTTGAGCTCGGTGTTAGGAAGACCCGCCTATCAATTTCAAGATCTCGAAGGCACTATGGTTACGGTATTTGCCGATACTGGACAGATTTTCGATGGATTGGATTCCAGTTCTGCCGTGGCAGCGGCTTCTTATTCCGGTTTCGCCGCTGCTGCTATTACGCCTCGCTACGATGGGAAAATCGAGATCGACCAATGGACAGTTTCCGCGAGTCTGGATGGCTTGCGCCCCTTACACAGGGTCCAGATGAATGATGCAGCTGGCACTGTTGTCTACATCTCGGACATCAGCGGGCAGATCGTCAGAGACAGCGACAGGAATGAGCGCTTCTGGAACTGGTTAGGATCAACGATTCACTGGATCTATCCAGTTCAACTGAGAAGAAATGTTGATCTATGGGTGCAGGTAATTATCTACGTGTCCCTAGTTGGCATCGTGTCGGTGGTTAGCGGCGCCATAATCGGATTCATGAGAATTCGCGTGCGTAAACCCTACCGAGGAATGGATGTCAGCCCCTATAGAGGCATGATGAAATGGCATCATGTGATGGGGCTGCTTACGCTTGTCTTCGTGAGTACATTCATATTCAGTGGACTGATGTCCATGGGCCCCTGGGGTATATTCGAGTCATCTACTTCTGCCCAACCACAAATTGCACGCTATCGGGGCGCCAACACTTTACAGCTAGCGACATTGCCGCCACCGAATTTTAATCGCCTCGGTAGCTCGATAAAAGAAATTCGATGGCACAATATTTCCAGTGTGCCCTACCTTGTTGCCACTACATCTACTGGGGATAGATTGGTTGACTTTGGTACTAGACACGTTAAGAACCAGCAAGCAGACCTGTTAGGAAGAATCGTACAAGCAATACCCAAGCTACTACCCGAATCCAAATTAACCAGCATGGATTTTATTCAACAATATGACGACTACTATTATTCGAGACACAATCGCTATCGACCTTTGCCGATATACAGAGCAAAATTTGATGATACCGAATCAACCTGGTACCACATCGATCTAACCACCGGTGAGGTGGTAAATAGATTAACCGATGCAGGGCGATTGGAAAGATGGCTATTCAATGGCCTGCACAGCCTCGATTTTCAGTTTCTACTCCAGCGCAGACCCTTGTGGGATATTGTCGTAATATTGTTAAGTGTGATTGGATTTGTTTTTTCTGTGACTGCCGTCGTAATTGGCTGGCGAAAGTTAACTGGCTAAACTCGCAGGCCATACATTCCAGAGCCAAATCGAGATACCAAGCCTTTGAAACACATAAATACCAGCAACGACCTAGAAGTCGTTTCTATTCCCGAAAGTACTTTCTGAAAGTTCTCCCATAGTGGCTCAGTCGCAACCCTGGAGGAAACCTATGTGCAAATCCTGAGCAATACCAACCAGGGTCAGGCGATGCAAGCGCAGTTGGAAAGATTCATGGATGAAGTCTTGAATCAATTAAGTTCTATAGACAGCCCGGTTGTTCTGAATAGCCGCGCCAATCAGTTGCTGGCTTTAGATAGTGCCCGCGAACGACTAAGTTCCTTAATGGATCCCAAGCAAATTGAAATAGTCGATGATTTGATTTCCAGGGAAAACCGCAGCATTGCAACTACGTTTGGTGTACCTGACGAATCAGTATACATCGAGTTTATCGATCTCGATTCCAATGCTGATCTGCAATTCGAGACGGTAAAGAGAGCGATCTTAAGGTTGGTGGAGGAAGCAGAACGTCCAAATAAGAAAGCTACTGATGTTCAGCGTGCTCGCAACATTCAGCAACTAAGAACCCTGTTGCCGAAGCCGATTTAGTCACTCGGAGTAGTATTTATGCGAAGCAGTTTGAGATTTAGATAGAGGCTGTCAGTTCAAATCATCTTTACCAGTCGACAAGATGGCAGCGTTGATTAGCTGGATAAAAAATCCTAGAAAACACCTGAGTTACTACGCTGGCATAGTACTTAATTTTAATTCCTCATCGCTGGGCGCACCGTTCAGCGTTTTTGCCAGTTCTTTTTCAAGCTCAGCAAAGGTGTAAGGTTTGGCAAGTACACCCTTGAGTCCGTAATCGGTATAATTCGCCATCACCGGGTCGTTCGCATAACCGCTGGACACCATCACAGTGGCAGTTTCATCGAGTGCCAAAATCTGTTTGGCTACTTCTTTCCCGCCAATACCTCCTGGAATTGTCAAATCCAAGATCACCAGTTTATAAGGCTCGGCTTTTTCCATTGATTGCCGATAGTATTCCACCGCCTGCTCCCCGGTGGCAACCGCGTCAACCGTGAATCCCATCGTTCCTAACATCTGGGAGGCTATATCGCATATCATTTCCTCGTCATCCAGCACCAACACCTTCACAGTTTCGGCTACTGACAATTGCAGTTTTTCTGCATCGCCTTTATGCAGCGAAGGCGCCAAATCACTGGCCGGTAGATAGATAGTAAATGTAGTGCCTTCTCCTGCGACCGATTCAACGGCAATATGACCGCCATGATTAGCGACTATGGAATAAGTTGTGGTGAGGCCTAAGCCGCTCCCTGCCTGCTTTGTGGTGAAATAAGGGTCAAATATTTGGTCCAGTAATTTCTGTTCAATGCCAATGCCTTCATCTCGTACGGTAACTTTGACATACTTCCCAGCCAGCAACGCAAAATCATTTACTGTGCCCAATTCGATGTTTTCAATATCAAAATACAGTTGACCTCCGCTCGGCATCGCCTGCATCGCATTGATGGTCAGGTTGGAAAATATTTGCTGCACCTGACCCTTGTCTACTTCCGCCAGCCACAGATTCTCCGAAGACTCAATAACAGGCAGGATGTTGCTCCCCGAAAGATCAAATCGTACACATTCTTCCAACACTTCTCGCAGCTGTATTCGCTCGGTTATCGGCGCACCCCCTTTGGCAAAGGTTAGAAGTTGTCCGCTCAGATGGGTGGCTCTCGTCATCGAAGTTTCCGCACGATCCAGGAATTCCCTTGCCACATGATCTGTACCGAGCTTTTCCTTGGCGATGGAGATGTTACCGAATACGCCCATCAGGATATTATTGAAATCGTGAGCGATACCTCCTGCCAACGTACCCAGACTTTCCAGCTTCCTGGCCCGTTCGAGCCCACGATCGAGCTCAATTTGTTTTTCAATCATTTTCTGTTGCTTCGATAGATCTTGCAACACGTAAATACTATACACGCGGCAGTCGTGCATCACTGTCTGCATACGTACTTTGACCGGGAATGATGATCCATCGATGCGTTCCATTTCGGCGTGGAACTCAGTCAACTCCTCGCCGATTCGATTCGGTGAGGCACTTAGAAAAAGATCATCCATGTGGATTTTACCGATGGCCTGTTCTCTTCCATAGCCGAATTTTTCTTCTCCTTTCTTACTCCATGAAAGTAACAGTCCTGCTTCATTGGCTACTAAAATTACATCGAGGGAATAATCCAAGATAAATTGTAGATCCTTTTCTGACTGCACTCGATCGGCCAATAATGCCCGCACTTTTCGATTCGCATTTTCTATTTCCGAGAGATTAAGCGCGGCCATCATCATGGGAAACATTAAGACTTCCATGTAATAGACAAGATAAAACAGGGTGCCGAGTTCAAGCGCGGGCAACCAACTGCGAAGGGCTAATAAAGCCGTACTGGACAACAATAGAAAGATGCGGCTCGAGAACCAGTGATCGCTGGAAAACCAGCATGCCCAGACGATCAGGGCAGAAGCCAATAATATCGGCATGGATTGCGCATACACGCCAAGCGTTGTCTCGGGATAACCTCCAATAAATAGAAAACCAATGCCAATCAGAAACACGATGCCGAGCGTTGTCAGCAACCAGGCATGTTTACTTCCCATTTCACCGTGTATGCGAAGCAAAGCTGCAAGAAATAGCAACGATGCCACAAACCGAAATGACAGAGAGAGCAGGAACCAACCACTCGATTCAGGCTAAGGAGTCAGCATTATATCCGGTATCTGTCGCAGCGACTCCACGACACCGGCAACACAGGCCATCAATAGATAGGGGTTTCTTGAAGTTCTGTAATTTAACCAGAGCCCCATAGTCACCATGATGTTGAGTAGAACGATAAAACCCTCAGAAACGAGCGCATAGGATAAGTCGGTTTCTAGCATCGTTTAGAGTTCTCTCCATTCATGACAAGCCTGGTTCGGGCTAAATCGGCTAATAGCATAATCTCAAACCTGCTTGCAGTCACTGAGTAAAAGTAACCGCGAAAAGTTTCGATTTTTGATCCTATGATACTTCTGGGAAAT
>JADFOC010000263.1 GCA_022563075.1 Pseudomonadota bacterium | reverse complement strand
TAGCGTACTACGTGGTCGGTACCCACCACATAAGGGTGTTGGTCTCCAGCTTGCCTGGTTTCCAGCAGTGGGATCTTCTCGCGGCTGTGATCGAACACCAGGTGATTGGCAATCAGCACGTCAACCCCTCGATTTTGTACGATATTCTGCATGCGCACTGCCGAATCAATATAGAGCTGCACCTGCTCGGTGGGTGTGCGAGGCCAGATGGCGGTACCACCCCATGAGGCCGCCAGGTGTTCAACGCCATTGTCACGCACGGTAACGATGGAGGAAAAGGTGCCCGCGGTATGACCAGGCGTTGCATAGAGGGTGACGGTGGTGTCACCCAACTCGAAGGTCATGCCATCGGTGGCAACGATGTCTCTGCGTGGAGCGGGGGTACGGGTATTACGCGACACCAGATCCCAATCCGCAGCCCCCATGATGATGCGAGCGCCAAACTCGTCCTGCAAGTATTTGGCGCCACCATGATGATCGCCGTGACCGTGGCTGATAAACACGAACTCGATATCAGCCGGATCGAATCCCAATTTCTTTAAGCCATTCACGATAGCGTCGCCGGTGGCATAATCGTATACGGTATCCAATAGCATGATGCCTTCATCGGTGACAATCGCCCAGGAACTGTGGTTATCGGTGCCAACAAAATACAATTCATCAAATACCTTACTGGGTTCTCGATACCAACTCTCGATGGGAGGGTTCGTTCTGATCGTCGATGCTGACGAGGAAGCCGTTGCTGGTTCAACGATGCGTGGATTTCCCGGACAAACCGATTGCATCAAGCGTGCATGATCATCGCCGGCAGCTAAGGTAGCGGCTACCCGATAGATTTCGGCAATAGTCTCGACACTGCGCTCGGCACCGAACGATGTCCCAGAGAAACACAGTGCCAATGCAGGAATAAGTAGTTTTAATTCAATGCGTTGAAATTTCATGGTGAACCCCCTGATTATTCTTAATTAAGGGCAGTGATTTCTAATGCTTGTTCTATTGTCAGAGTGCATGTATAAATTGTCTGGGGTAAGTGTTGTGAAGTAGACAAAGCACAACATGTCGCAGTTTGCACATGCATAGCATGAGAGTCGATAACTAAAACATGAATATTGAATGGTGAACAAACTAAGTTTTTGCTAGTTTTTGATATTCTGCCGAAATCGGAGATGAACTGATGACGCAAGATAACGAGTGTTCAATTTCAGTCACTGCAGCAACCATTCGAAAAAATGAGGATACTTTTTCTCATCCCTGGAATCCTGACTCGCAATTAATTGGTACCCGCTTGAGTGATCTGTGTGGGTTAGAACGCACTGATTTTAGCCTGGTTCGAATCGTTACGGGCAAGGAGTCTTTTCCTACCAACGCATCAACGCAAAGCAGAGTGGCTCTATATTTTGTCGGGCAAAGGTATTGCCGAAATGGATGGCGAAGAGTATGCCGTCAAAGGAGGCGATGTCCTGGCGTTCCCAACGCCATCAGTTACACATCATCTGCGCAATCCATTGGATGAAGATTTGGTTTAGCTCATGGGTGGAGAATGTCTGCAACACGAAATCGCCGATTTTCCGCGGCTCGGAAAGCACATGGTAAAATTGGGCAAACATATACAAATCTACGATCTTGCGGATGGTAAACCATCAGGCCAGTCAAGCCGACCGCGCGCACACCGATTTTGTTTCCGGTGTGCAGGGAGATGTTGGATAAGCGGTTCCAATGCAGGTAATTACCCACTAAACTGCTTCCCGCGAAGTTAGACGCGCAGGGGGAGGGGATTGCATCCTCGATCCCTGTTATGTCGCAAGGCTCGTTCCGTTTCGGAGGACTGAGTGAAAAGGAGACAGATTTATTTATTTGAGATTAAACCTAGCAAACAGATAAATCTGTCCCGTTTAAGATTGTCACAGCTATAGGAGAGCCAATTGTGGCTGAACACAGAAAAGAAGTAGCAAGGTATGGAATAACGTTTGGGACTGCACTCGCCATTACTATTTCATGGAGTATGAATAAATCAATCTTATGGGCCATTTTACATGGCTTTTTATCCTGGCTATACGTCATCTGGTATGTAATAACCTAGCTATTCGCTTAAGTTTAACATGCAGGTAATGCCCTACGAGGGAATCACCCATCGCCAGCATGCTGGCTGAAAAACAGCAAGCTGCGTTCCTCGGCAAGGTCGTTCTACACCAAACTAAGTTAATACGAGGAATCGATCATGAATAATGGAAGAGAGGTCCTAGAAACCTGGTTTCGTAGAGTATGGAAAGAGCAAGATCAAACGGCCATAGAAGACATGTTTCCTTCGATGGGAGAGGCCACTGGACTGGGGAAGCACGCCTTAATAGGTCCAGAGGATTTTAAACAGTTTCAAGCGGCACTAATTGATCTGATTCCAAACATTGAGATCACAATTGATAAAAGCATAGAAGAAGGGCCGTGGATTTCGGCAATGTGTACATTGAGTGGGAATTCAAAGGCAGGGCATGCCGTGTCGATAACGGGAAATGCAACTGGCCGAATAGAAAATGGAAAAATATTAGAAGCATACAACCATTGGGATTTTATGAGTCTTTGGGGCCAACTGGGGCTTCTTCCCGGTGACTGTTTCGAACGGGGATTGAGAGGTGAAAAAGTTGTTTGACCGGAGGCTGTTTGGTGCTGTTCAAGGGTTCAGATTGCATGCGTATCGAGGTTAATCTTATTCCAGGCGAGGGGCATTTGCTGGAAGCCGATGCTTGACCAAAACAACCGCAAAGTTACTTTCGCGCCAGCTTACGCAAATTGAGTTGCATAACCCAGTTCTACTGGAGGTGTATTTAAATGATACTAGAAGTCGCCATACTGGATGTGAAGCCTGGGGAAGAGGCGGATTTCGAAGCAGCATTCAAACTAGCAGAAAAAATCATCTCGAGTATGCCAGGGTACATCGTGCACGAATTAAAAAAATGCATCGAGAAATCCAATCGCTATATTCTGCTGGTGAGTTGGGAAAAACTCGAAGATCATACGGTTGGCTTCAGACAATCGGGAGAATATCAGGAATGGAAGCGACTGCTACATCATTTTTACGACCCCTTTCCAGTGGTCCAGCATTATTCAGAGATTCAGCTGCCAGTCGGAAAAGCAAACGATACGCATCAAAGTGAGAGCAACTGATGCCTGTTAGAACAAAGGCTTCGATAGAGCGCGTCGGCCGCATGTGGTGTATTTTTGTAAGCTCCGCGCTAACCCTGAAAATGCGATAGCGGTGACCATGACCACAGATCACCGCTAAGTATCAGTACTACTTCAAAAAGCAATCTACCAAGGCTTGGGAAAATCCTGAGTCAGGTATCCAGATGCATATACCAACGGTTGGCAAGTTGTGCCATTCAGAAGCTGACCCTGATTCCCCAGAGCTATATTCGAAAGACGATTTTCACCGAACTATTCACGGCGCTGGCATCGACATAGCCTATGGCTTCGCCGTCGGCAGCCACACGTTCGAGCACACCGCTGTCCCCGCCAACTTCATCCGGGGGAGAACCTCGACCAGAAAAGCTTTGTTTGGCCCAATACGCTTTCATTTGGCTCTGGGATTTACCTAGCAATGCCTTTTCGAACTCCGCTTTGGTCGCGCTTGAGCTGTCCTGACTGACTGGTACTACCTTGGCGCCTCCAGGAAATGTCTTAGCTCGTCCAAGATAGATTCGACTCAATTCCGGTTTCTCCAGACTATTGGTAGGATTGTCAGCTTTGACGATAACGACGATCTCGGCGACGGCAGAATAAGACATAGTCGCAAACACCAATCCAATAAAAAATGTTATCAATTTACTCAGTTTCACAATGCAATCTCCTCAATAAAGATTTTAATTTAGCGACCAAAGATGTATGAAATATCGAAGCGTATTTCAGGATAGCTCTGACTTCTGCCATTGAAGTCCTGAAAATGAGTGCTGATATCAAATTTAATTGCCACATCCGGAACTGGCCGGTAGATTAGACCAATCGTTCCCTTGGTAAACTCGCCGTTATCTGATAATCCTGCTTCGTTGTCACCACCCCAGCGTTTGTTTTGGATAGTTTCAGGATTCTCATACACATCCCACTGCAGGTAGGGCACCCATTCGCCGATACTGGTAACCATCGAATAGCCTGCTCTGATATACCAGGTGTCGATTTCATAATCGCCGTTCAAGCGCACATTAGACGCTGTTACCGGTCCACTTGGGTCCAGTAGGAATCGATTTAATTGCGCTTGGTTGATGCCAGCGTTGTTGATGACGTCCACGACTGCAGCTGCATCCCGAGTTGCGTCATGGCTGGCATTCCAGTATTCGGCTTGCAGTAACCAATTACCCATCTGAAATTCGCCATAAGCACCAAAAATGTCGAAGTCGTCCGCCGCCATCCAGGGCAGTACACCGGTGCGAGGGGAACCATCCCCTACACCCACATCGGATGTGGTTCGCCACCAGAGAAGTAACCACTGATTCCAACAGAATAGTTGCCAAAGCCCCAATCGTAGTGCAGATCATATCCCATAGGGATATTGTCTTCGAAAGGACCGCCTTCGCCATTGTCGGTAGACCAACTGTAGTT
>JADFOC010000262.1 GCA_022563075.1 Pseudomonadota bacterium | reverse complement strand
GACGACCAGGAGCCGCATGTTGGCGGGCTCCTTCTTGAACAAATCCTTGGCCCTCTCCTCGTAGGTCTCGGTCTTCGTCATGCCCGGCTTGGCATCGATGTCCTTCAGCAGCTCGGTGTAGGTATTATAAATGAACTCCTTGTCCGTCTCGGTCGCCGCACCGGTGTCCTCAAGGGTGATGTCCCTGGCCTGCGGGTTATACGAGGTGACCACCGCGCACCGCCCTTTGAACGCGGTCTTTTGGAACAGCGTGAAATACTTGCAGGCCTCGTAGATGCTCGACGCCACGAGGATGGCATTGCCCCGGCTGCTGCTCAGGCGCGGCTTCACGCCGAAGTCGTGGGCGATGTCGATTACGCTCTTCAACACCACATCACATCTTGGCGTAGCCAGGGTGGAACGTAAAAACTCTCCGCCCAGTTTAACCCCGTGAAACTCCACCTCTTCCAGTGTTGCCAGCGTCAAATAGTTGGAACCGAAGTCGTCGAGAATGATTCGAATGCCCCTGTTATTAAGCAATTTAAATAGAGAAACGATGGCTGCCAGGTTATCGCGGTTCAAACTTGCCTCGGAAATTTCGAATTCAAAACAAGCGGGATCAAAGCCTGACGCTTGTAACAGAGTGTCCAATGCTCTTTCGAAGCCGCGGTATAATAAATGGAACAGTGACATCTTCACCCGTAGCTTAAATTTTTCTGCACCTTCGGGTAGCACCCAACTCTGCCAATTTCGACACGCTTCTGCCAATACCCATTCACCTATTGCCGGCATTAGCCCAGACTCTTCCGCCACGGTCTGAAATTCATCACTGGCTAATACCCCTTGTTTAGGGTGACGCCAGTAGAGTCGAGTCTCCACACCACTTAATTTTGTGCTTTGCAGGTTTATCACTGGCTTATAGCTTAAAAACAACTGCTTCTTCACCAACACTTGATGCAAATCGGTAGCCATCTGAAAACTGGCTACGCTAGCCAATGCCATAGCCTTGCTGTAAATCTCAACCCGATCACGCCCGTTGCTCTTAGCTTTCTTTAAGGCGCGATCTGCGTTGCGCATTAAAATAGATAGTTTAGTGCCAGACTCGGGACAGGTGGCAATTCCCGCACTGGCACTGACAAAAATCTCGTGCCCGCCGACCAGGAAAGATCCCTTAAACACGGTGAGCAAAGCATGGGCGGTCATTATGGCTACCCCGGTATTAGCCAGCGATGGCAATAACAGTGCAAACTCATCCCCACCAATACGTGCCAGGGTGCTGGTTGCAGGAATGCAATTGCTTAATCGTTGAGCAATTGCCTGCATCAGCCGATCGCCTAATTCATATCCCAGGCTTTCATTGATGTAGTCGAAGTGGTCCAGATTCCACAAGATCAGGGCCAAGGACTCCCCCACTGACATTGTTTCTATGGCAATTTTAGCCATCTCTTCGAAACTGTCTTTATTAATCAAGCGCGTCAGCGGATCGAAATTAACCAATGCCGAAAGCTTGTCATCGCAGTATTCCTGGCTTTGTATTTCCTGAAAGACTATTAAGGCGTCGGCATCAGACTGAGATTTTTCTTTTTCCCGCAATGGAAAGGCGATGAAGCTCACCACCAGCTGATGGCCATCTCCGCAACACAGCAACGCATGCTCTACTTTGCTTGTTTGCTGATTTTTACACGCCTGATAGAGCACGCTGTTGTGCCAGTTCGAATCCACTTCATGATGGGGTCGTTCCAGCAACGTTTCAAAATAGAGCCCGATGAGCTGCGGCAGACTAGTCCGCAGCAAGGCGGTAGCGGTGGGATTGGCAAAGGCAATATTGCCATCCTGATCCAGCGCCAACATCCCTTCCGGCGTCGCATTTTCAGTGCGGATTTTTTCTCGATAGTAGCGACTCAGAAATCCGAATTTGGTATTAAGTTCCAGATAGGTCGACATCTTGTGCAGAAACAGAGTCTTGTTCACCGGCTTGTAGATGGTATCTACCGGCACCAACATGGTGCCGTGTGATTTGGCGTCGGCATCGGTCATGTTGGCCGACATGAAGATCACCGGTATCTCAGCAGTGTCAGCATTGCTGGCCAGCTGGTTCAGCACCTGATAACCATCCATACCAGGCATCTCGATATCCAGCAGAATGAGGGCAAAATCATGACGGCAGGTGAATTCCAGCGCTTCCGCACCGGATTCGGCAGTGATGGGTACTACATCCAATTCCTGTAACATGTCCAGCAACAGAAATAGATTGAGCTCATTGTCATCCACCAGAAGGACTCTGGGTTGTGCTGATGTCATCGGAAAACTGGTGCCGCCCTTAGTGTACTGCCCAGCTAAGTATAGTCAGCATTCCAGCATCGGCCCGGAGTATTAATGGTGCAATGCTAGAGGTAGTGCAACAAGCTGCAGGTCTATTTCCGACCTTTCCGAGCGGCAATGCGCAGTCTTAATGCATTCAATTTAATGAAACCTTCAGCATCAGCCTGATCGTATGCACCGGCATCGTCTTCAAACGTAGCGATGTCCTCATCAAACAGAGAGTCCTCAGATTCCCGGCCAGTAACAATTACATTGCCCTTGTACAACTTCAGTCGAACCTTACCGTTCACGTATTGCTGTGAACTATCGATAAGAACCTGCAATGCTACCCGCTCGGGAGCGAACCAATAACCGTTGTAGACCAACGATGCATAACGTGGCATTAACTCATCTTTGAGGTGAGCCAGTTCGCGGTCCAGAGTTATTGACTCAATCGCACGATGTGCTTTCAGCATCACGGTACCACCCGGGGTTTCATAACAGCCACGAGCCTTCATGCCGACATAGCGGTTTTCCACCAGGTCAGTGCGACCAATGGCATTGGCACCGGCAATTTGATTCAGTTTCGCCAGCACCCCTGCCGGGGACAGAGACTCCCCATCGACGGCGACAATGTCCCCGCCTGCATACTCGAGTTCGATATAAGTGGCGGTATCTGGAGCGGACTCTGGTGACGCCGTCCACAACCACATAGACTCTTCCGGCTCTACCGCCGGATCTTCCAGAATATCGCCCTCATAGGAGATATGTAGCAGATTGGCATCCATCGAATACGGAGACCTGTTTCCCCGTTTCTTTTCCACCGGAATGCCATGTTGGTCACAGTAAGCCAGCAAGCTATCCCGGGAATTAAGATCCCACTCACGCCATGGAGCGATTATTTTAATCGCTGGACTCAGTGCATAAGCAGCCAATTCGAACCTGACCTGATCATTGCCTTTACCAGTAGCGCCATGGGCTATGGCATCGGCCCCCGTTTCATCGGCAATCTCCACCAGCCGTTTGGCAATCAAGGGGCGAGCGATAGAAGTGCCCAGCAGGTACTCACCTTCATACAAGGCATTGGCACGGAACATGGGATAGACGAAATCGCTGACGAATTCTTCGCGTAAATCTTCGATATGGATTTCTTTGATCCCCATCGCTTCGGCTTTTGCCCGGGCCGGCTCCAGTTCTTCACCCTGACCAATATCGGCAGTGAAGGTGACGACCTCACAGGCATAGTTCTGTTGTAACCACTTCGCAATAACCGAGGTATCCAGACCTCCAGAATAGGCCAAGACCACCTTGTTGATCCCTGACATGACTTTGCTCCCGAATAGTTTGACCAGCGCTGATTGATGGTGAGGAATAGTGCTTGCAGTGAAACATGGACAAGGTTCAAGGCCGCAGGACTAACCGGCTGCCGCAGAAAAAGACGCGTATTCTAGCATCATCACCGGCGAAGAAGAAAATCAATCTACCAGAGGGCACAGCGGTCCCGCAGCATGCTAAGCAAAACGGCTCAAGATCAAGAACCTCGGACGGATCTGACCTGCCAACTCAGTAACAGACATGGGCTGCCTATTTACTCCTGTGCGAGTGTGCCACCCTTCCTGCAGACTTGATGCCAGCCTGACCAGCAGGGATGGCGGAAATGCAGGGGCCATGCTGGCGACAATCACCGAAGCAAACACCAAACCCAACTCTTCAAATTAAGTGGGACAGCAATGCATGAGGGGGGGGGTAGCCTGGAATGACCAGCCAGCCTGCGGAATCTCTGCTGCCTGGATATTAACCAGTCCAGTCGCCCCTTTAGAACGAGCGCAGCAACACGATGTTGACGCGCCGATTACGATCTCGATCTGCCCGGGTTAATTCAGGATTTACGATCATATATTCTTCTCGCTCGCCATGAGCACGGGTAGCGATCATTTCACGATCCACACCCTGACTTATCAGAAAGTTAGTGACCATAAATGCCCTTGCTTCAGACACCAGCAGATTTTCATGCCGCTCTCCGGTGGAATCGGTAAAACTGTCTACCTCGAAACCACTAATGCTCGGATCAGCTTTACTGTAGAGCACGATGTTACTCAGTAGATTTTTGGTCTCGGCATCTAACTGCATCGCTCCTTCCTTCCAAAAAATAGTGGAACGTTGAACTTGCTCAAAATTTACCGGCAACAACTCACTGGAGCATTGCAGATACTGACTGTAGGCTTTTTGGAAATGTAGCGGTGAGAGCACCACCATCACCGCTTCCCGATTGACGTCATTCGCTGTCGACTTGAATGTTGGCATCATG
>JADFOC010000261.1 GCA_022563075.1 Pseudomonadota bacterium | reverse complement strand
CACTAGAAGTGCTGTCTTGAGCCAACTTGATCTATTCACAGAAAACCTCCATATAACCGAGTCTTGCTCTCGTATTGTTTGGTCGATTTGGGGTTGAATGCGGCCATTCAGCAAGTATTCAACAGTAACCCTAAACCGCGCTATTAATTCTTTGATTAACCCATCCACTCTAAAGAGTAGAGCAATTCAAGTCAACCAGCCGAGTCCCGATCCATCCCCCGGTAACTCACTGTTGAACTTGAAGAATTTAGTTTTAGCGCCGCTTTACAGACTATCAGAATCTAATGGTCCTGCAGAGTTAGAGGCAATTGGAATCTGCGCATAAAAAAACCCGACCACTGGAGAGTGGTCGGGTTTGGTTTTCACTAACTGTCGTCTTAGTCTTCGCCACCTTGTTCGGTAAACTTGTAATTCATTGCGCCGAAGAACATCTCATCCCAGCTTTCATTGCCCCAATCTACCGCCCTGTCCGGGTTCGGGTTAGCTGGGTTCTGTGCTGAGTTATCCCACACCGCGACGGCCGTGATCTTGGTTCCGGCCGGAACAAATTTCGGCTCGACATAGTTGTAAGTGAGCTGCCAGTTGTAATTGTATTTGGCAACATTGATCAACTCTTCGCGCGTTCCATCTGGATAGTCGGCGTAGAAACGCATGGACTTGCCACGAAAGTGCATGTGCGGCTGAAAACTATGCAGCATAGCATCTCGTGGAATAATGAAGTTGGCGCTCTGCTCAAAATGAGGATTTCGAGGCTCGATGGTGGTCCAGGTACCCGGAAACACGCAGGCACAGTTGCCCGACATTCTCTCGGCTGGCTCATCATCTTTGTCGTAGAACCATAGGCCAAGCTGACTGGCATCGACGGTCTCACGCCCATTCGGGGTGTAATGCATATTCAAACCGATCACCGAACCGGCCTTCACCAGCCCACCGGTACCGAGAGGATTCAAGTCTGGCGTGCCGCCAGGAACATAAGCGGTAATGCTCGCCTTGTCTGGGTTACCACCGCCGCCTAAGAATCTTCCGCGTTTCTCACCCGGGAAAGTCAGGACGTTGACGGTATGGTGCAGCACCGACCTTTCCCCCGCGATAATTTGACTGCCTCTGAGCCAACGATCTTCTTCCATCTCGACGATTACATCGACATTGATGAAGACGCCACTGCCCGTTGCCGGAACCGTTGTGGCAGGAATAGGGAGGATCAAATCAGGCTCACCAAATGCCCAGTCTGTAGCGGGCCAGTTCAGCTCCATTAAGGGATCCGTAGTGCCATCTCTTGGCGCGCCAGCGTCGGCCCAGGCAATAAGATTGCGGATTTCTAGATCATCTAGCAGTTGATCGTTACGGAAATCGCCAATATGACCATCGATCTGCCCGGGAGGCATGCGCTTGGTCATTAACACCTCACGAATCATCGGGGACCATCCTTGAACCATGGCGTGGCTATCCATCGCAAAAGGCGCTACTCCGCCTGCACGGTGACAACCGGCGCAATTTTTCGCCAACACAGGCGCAATGTCCTGGGTATAGGAGGGAACTGCCGCCGCGGGGTAACTAACGTGTGAACCGGAAGTCGCGACAAAATTGTTGCTCACTTCGTCACCGGCAAGAATTTGCGTAATGGCAGTCTCTGCCTCGGCAACACCGCCACGATACTCAACCTTGAAAGACTTTGGATTAAACAGGAGAACTTCACCGGTACGTTCTATCCCAAGTGTCTGAGAAATCACCCTGGCGTCATCCATCAACACTGGAATGTCCACCCCGTATTCAGCCACCTTGGCCAACACGGCGTCACGATTCAATCGACCCATGGGGTTAATCATCAGGAACTCGACACCGGCCTGGTCAAATTTGGCCTTGAGCGCTGCGAATGCTGGAACTGCTGCAGTGGTCGCGGCACTGTCATTGGCCTGCACCAGCAATGCGACTATGGCGTGATCGCCGTACCAGCTCATGCTATGAAAATAACCTTCCTGGTCCAGGAGCGAAAAATCACCCACTCTATCTGCCGCGCCACTGATCGCTGGAACCAGTAACAGGGACAGCAGGGAAGTTTTCAATAAGCTCACTTTCTTCACTGTAATCTCCTCGATTTCTTAATTTCTATTTTCTTGCCGGATCGCCCGATTCAAGGGCCATTGGCAGCAGTTCCTCGTTGGCCAATCGTGACCGGCGTTACAATGCTGCAAAACTCGCTAACTCTACGGTTTAAGCCAATCTCAGTCAACCGATGTGACTTCGGCTCAACTTAAAATAGCCCGCATTGACCTCTATCCTCTCCCGGATTTAATGGTTATCGGCAGTTTGGAGTAGCTGCCGTAATTTGGGAAAAAGGATGGGGTTGGCGACGAGGATGTCCCGATCATGAAAATACGGGTCGATCCCCGCAGGCACTGTGCTGAAATGCCCGTACTCCGCACCCGCTTCTCTGGCGATCAGCCCGGCAGCGGCAAAATCCCAGAGACTGAGGCTTTCGTAGTAGCCATCCAGCCTTCCCATCGCCAACCAACAGATATCCAGAGCTGCTGAGCCGATTCGCCTGATATCCGCGCAATCCTTGAGCACGACGTGAAGCCGATTAATTATCGGCTCTAATGCGGATTTATCGTAGGGAAAGCCAGTGGCGATGATGGCACGCTCCAGTTCACTTTCTGTCGCCACTTGAATAGGACTGTTGTTTAAAAATGCACCACCACCTAATTTTGCCGAGAACATCTCATCGGTGAAGGGATTGAATACGACACCGACCCGAATCTGTTTATTCTCAACGTAGGCGATTGAGATAGCAGACTGGTTATGTCCATGGGCATAATTTACCGTGCCATCGATGGGATCGACGATCCAACCCGGGGTCTCCAACTCCTGAATATTCCCAAGATCTGGTGATGACTCTTCGGACAAGATGTAATGGTGCGGAAACTGTTGTGCAATGCGCTCGCAGATTAATCGATCAGCCTTGAGATCTGCACTGGTGACAAGCTCTATGCCATGCTTGAATTCGCTGGAAAGTGTGGCGCTGGTACGCTCCTGCACAATCAGCTCCCCGGCCGAACGCGCCACAGAAAGCGTAAATTGTAAAATGTCAATCATGGATTGCCGCGCATTTGAGGACCATTGCCAGAAAACTGTCGGGGCTGGATTATAAGCCCCACGGCGGCCGATAGCATCACACTTAATTCAAGTCCGGCCGATAAAATCCTCTGACTTAGTCATAGAGTAATGTATGCATCTGGCACTCAAATATAGCTTCTTCGCCTTGCTTGCCACCGCAGCAAACCTGTTAACACAGGAGATTTTCGGCCGGGCCTATAGCGAAGCTTATTCGATTTACCTGGCCATGATCGCTGGCACTATTGCCGGCTGGATCAGTAAGTACCTGTTGGATAAACACTATATCTTTGTCTTCAAAACCCAGTCCGCCGGCGAAGACATGCGCAAGTTTCTCGTCTACGGACTGACGGGTGTGTTCACTACCGCGCTGTTCTGGGGTTTCGAATTGGGTTTCGAGACTATGTTTGGCACCAAATTTGCCCGTTACCTGGGCGCCGTCATCGGACTGTCCATAGGATATGTAGTAAAGTATCACCTGGACAAACGCTTGGTTTTTTCGAAACAGGATTCCTGAATGGAAGTGCAAGGCTGGGGCCGCTTCCCAACAGCGTCGGCAGAAGTATTGGAACCGATCGATGCCGATTCGCTAAAAAAAATGGTCTCGGCAAATAAAAAGACGGGTTCGATGATCCCGCGTGGAGCCGGTCGCAGCTATGGCGACAGCTCCCTGGCCGACCAATTGATAAGCAGTCGCTTCCTCGATAGTTTCCTTTCCATAGATGAGAACAAACTCAGCTTGCGCTGCGGCGCCGGTGTCAGCCTGGATCAGATTCTAAAGCTTTGTATTCCGCGAGGCTGGTTCCTGCCGGTGCTGCCAGGCACCAAGTTCGTCAGCGTCGGCGGTGCTATCGCCGCCGACATACACGGCAAGAATCATCATCTAGACGGTAGCTTCTGTGATCATGTGCTCAGCCTTTCGCTGATGCTGGCCTCGGGCGAAGTGCTAGTGTGTAGCCGGGATTTCAATAGCGATTTGTTTCATGCCACATGCGGCGGCATGGGCTTGACCGGGATGATAGTGGACGCCACGGTAAAACTCGATAAAGTGTCAGGTGTCTTTATTAAACGGCAGTTACTGATCGCTAATAATCTGCAACACTGTTTCGAAGTATTGGAGAATAATCACGACAGCAAGTACTCGGTCGCCTGGCTGGACTGCCTCGCCAGCGGCGAAGAACTAGGGCGCTCGGTGGTATATCTGGGGGAGCATGCCGACAAGGGCGAACCACGATACCAGTCGAGGGGTGGCGCCAACATACCTTTTAGCACGCCCGCTTTTCTGCTCAACAAAATTACCATGAGAATATTTAATAGCACTTATTTCAAGCTAAAACAGAAAGGACAACAGGAATCAGACGTTAACTATGATACCTACTTCTTTCCGCTAGACAATATTGGTCATTGGAATCGGCTGTATGGCTCGAAAGGGTTTCTGCAATATCAGTTCGTCATTCCCGAAGAATCTACTTTCGCAGCAATCAACATGATACTGTCAAAA
>JADFOC010000006.1 GCA_022563075.1 Pseudomonadota bacterium | reverse complement strand
ATCCCTGGGCTGCCGAGAATGTTTACAACGGGGGCTATCAACAAGCCATGGCGCAAATAGCATTCGGACGTGGTGAATGGATGGGAGTTGGTTTGGGTAACAGCATACAGAAACTATATTTCCTTCCCGAGGCTCACAATGACTTTGTGCTGGCTATCATAGGGGAAGAATTGGGGTTGATTGGTGTTGCAACTATAGTCTTCCTGTTCTGCATACTGGTGTTTAAGTCATTTTCTATCGGTAAGGAGGCACAACAGAAAAATAGTCTGTTCGCTGCATTCTTCGCCTATGGTCTGGGGCTACTATTTGCAGGTCAGGCCATGATCAACATAGGAGCAACTATTAGTTTGCTTCCGGTTAAGGGATTGACTCTGCCTTTCATAAGCTACGGAGGTGCAAGTTTAATAGTCAGCTGTTTCATGGTCGCCTTATTAGTGAGGATTCAATATGAGACAGAATACCTGACGGATAAGGATGGCCGAGAGGAATTTTAAAAATGGTTGCGGTGCATACGACCATTTTGATCATGGCCGCCGGAACCGGGGGGCATATTTTTCCAGCGCTCTCAATTGCCCAGAGTTTGAAAAAACAAGGCGTGAAGACTGAATGGTTAGGAACCCGGCAGGGTATGGAGAAAAAATTGTTAGCGGACACAAACATCGAACTTCATCCGATCTCAGTCAAGGGACTGCGAGGAAAGGGAATAGCCAGATTGATTATGGCTCCGATAATGGTCGCCGTAGCGGTATTTCAATCAATGCAGGTCATCCGCCAAGTGAAGCCGGATTGTGTATTGGGAATGGGTGGGTTCGTTTCTGGTCCGGGTGGCATAGCGGCGAAACTTATGGGAAGACATCTGTTGATACACGAGCAAAATGCAGTGGCGGGATTTACCAATCGCCTATTGGCCAGATTTGCTGATCGTGTATTCGAAGCTTTTCCTAATACCTTTGCATCTTCTCCCAAAGTGGTTCACACCGGAAACCCTGTAAGAAAGGAAATAATTGCTTTAAATAAAATAAATACCACGACCATCACTGCCGATAGACCCTTACAGCTACTAATACTGGGAGGCAGCCAGGGAGCAGCTGCAATTAATCAGACCATTCCGCAAGTGCTGGCGAATTGGATTGAGGAAAATCGACCGCATGTGCTACACCAGACGGGCAACGAGACTCTGGATCAGACGCGACAGCTCTATCAATCGTTAGGAGTCACATTGTCAAAAAATTGTAGAGTTGAAGCTTTTATTGAGGACATGTCTGCCGCGTATTCCTGGGCGGACCTGGTTGTTTGCCGATCCGGTGCCAGCACCGTCAGTGAGTTAGCGGTGGTGGGCCTGCCATCAGTTCTGGTTCCCTATCCATACCACGCGGATAACCAGCAAACAGTCAATGCGCAATGGTTGGCGGAAGCCGGCGCTGCTAGCTTACTGCAACAATCAGACCTTACGACTGAATCTCTTTCCAAAATCTTGAGTGATTTGGACACTAATCGGGACAGGCTAATAGAAATGAGCAAGAGTGCAAAATCGCTAGCAATTTGCAATGCCAGTGAATTGATTGCAGCTCAGTGTTTGGAGGTAGCACGTGTCTAGCGCTAACCAGATGCATATCATTCCGGAGATGCGTCGAATCAACACGATTCATTTCGTCGGTATTGGTGGGGCAGGGATGTGTGGTGTAGCAGAAGTTTTGCTAAATCAAGGTTACACGATAACTGGTTCGGATATTAAAGAATCTGCAAATACTGAAAGGCTGGCTTCGCTGGGTGCCAAAATTTTCATCGGCCATCACTCCGATAATGTGAAGGACGCAGACGTCGTGGTTTATTCCAGTGCGATCGACCGGGATAATCCCGAACTCACAGCTACTGTCGCTCAATCAAAGCCTTTAATTGCCAGGGCAGAAATGCTGGCCGAATTGATGCGTTATCGACATTCAATAGCCATTGCCGGTACCCATGGAAAAACCACAACTACAAGCATTGTCGCATCCGTATTGGCGGCAGGTGGCCTTGACCCAACTTTCGTGATAGGTGGGCTGTTAAATAGCGCAGGCACCAATGCCCGCCTCGGTGAAAGTCGCTATCTGGTAGCAGAGGCCGATGAGAGTGATGCTTCCTTCATGCATCTTCAGCCCATGGTGGCCGTTGTTACAAATATTGAAGCAGAGCATATGAGTACTTATGGAGGAGATTTCGAAAATCTCAAAAAATATTTTGTCGATTTCTTACACAATCTCCCGTTTTATGGATTAGCAGTCCTGTGCATCGATGATCCTGCCGTAAGAGAAATATTGCCTCGAGTCTCCAGGCCAACACTCACATATGGATTTTCTGAAGATGCAGATTTCAGAATTACTAAGTTAACTCAGAAAAAAAGCATCACAAAATTCGAAGTCTGCAGGCAAGATAATAAAGAAAATTTGAAGATTACATTGAATATGCCTGGCAGACACAATGCACTCAATGCGACAGCCGCAATTGTCATCGCTAGTGATGAGGGAATCAAAGATAAAGACATATGCAGTGGTATCAAGAATTTCTCCGGAGTGAGCAGACGCTTCGATGTGCAAGGAGAGTTCCAGCTGAAAGATGGAAAGGTCCTGTTGATAGATGACTATGGTCATCATCCGACTGAGGTAGCTGCGACAGTTCGTGCGCTAAGAGATGGTTGGCCCGGTAGTCGATTAGTAATGGTCTATCAGCCGCATCGTTATAGTAGAACAAAAGACTTGTATGAAGACTTTGTAGACGTCCTATCTGAGGTGGATGTTCTGTTGTTGCTCGAAGTCTATCCCGCTGGGGAAAAGAAGATAGCGGGCGCCGATTCGAGAAGCCTTTGCCGGAGCATCAGGCTTAGAGGAAAAGTTGATCCACTCTATGTAAAAAAGGATGCAGACGTCCATGGCATATTGAAACACCTGGTAAAAGCGGGAGACATAATACTCACGCAAGGGGCGGGAAGCGTTGGTTCTCTGGCCAAAGAATTGGCTAATAAGGGGTTTATGTCTTAATTAATTGATTTTTATAGAAGATTTAAGTGATTTGTTAGTCAAGAAAACGAGAAATGAGCACGATAAATAGAGAGAAAATAATCGATGAGTTCGGACACGTAGTAGTGCTAAAAGGCGGCACTTCGGTAGAGCGAGATATTTCTCTATTAAGCGGTGAGGCGGTGTACCAGGGTTTAAAGAGACTAGGTCTAAGGTCAACCGTCATCGATGTGGGTGACGACATTATTACTGAGCTAACCAATGCCAAGCCAGATTATGTATTTATCATGCTACATGGGAAAGGCGGGGAAGATGGGGTGATTCAGGGATTACTCGAGATAATGAAGATTCCCTATACCGGTAGCGGTGTGCTTGCTTCCGCTCTGGCGATGGACAAAGCCAAGAGCAAATTTATTTGGCAGAAGCTGGATTTGAACACAGCCGATTTTCTACTGATAGATGAAGAGTCGGATTGGCAGGCAGTAATGGATCAATTGGGTGTTGCAGTAGTGAAGCCGGTAAATGGAGGATCCAGTATTGGGATCGAGATTGTTAAAGATGCAGGGGCGCTGAAGCAGCAATATGAAATTGCAATTAAATATGATTCTGAAGTAATGGCGGAAAAGTATATTGCTGGCAGGGAGTTTTCTATAGGAGTTTTACAAAACCAATTGCTACCTACTATTCAATTGGAAACGAAGCGAGAGTTTTTTGATTACGAAGCCAAATATGTGGATGTGGACACTCGTTATATTTGTCCCCCGGAATTGAGTGAAGAAAAACAGAGTGAAATTGGAATCCTGGCACGTGCTGCCTACGAAAGTTTGGGCTGCGAAGGCCTGACTAGAGTCGATGTGATACAAGATAAAAACCAAGTGTTTTATTTATTGGAACTGAACACGGTCCCAGGGATGACGGAACATAGTTTCGTGCCAATGGCGGCGAAGCAAATGGGTATTGATTTTGACGAATTGCTATTACAAATATTGGATGCTGAATTAGAGCCAAGTCGGTAATGGGTACTGCAAACGGACCAAAGAAAATGCGGAGTGGAGTTCACGCAACTCGTAGAACTTTGATTTCCAGTAATCAGCCGCTTAAACCAATTTACTTAGGGAAAAGAGCATTACTTCTGATGTTAACTTTGTTTGTCGGTTTGGGGTTGTTAATTCAGCAAAACTATCGAGACATATCAAGATACCTTAATCGACCGGTGACCAAGGTAAGGATAGAAAACCAGTGGCAACAAATAAGCAATGCAGAAGTACGTATGTATCTTGCTTCCTATATGGGAAGTGGTTTTTTTGATTTCGACGTCAATGGTGTGAAGCAGGAACTCGAACAACACCCCTGGGTCTCCCTGGCGACGGTAAAGCGAATTTGGCCTGACACAGTATCGGTGCAACTTACCGAACAAGTAGCCATTGCGAGGTGGGGAGGAAGTCAATTGCTGAATCAACGCGGCGAAATTTTTGAGCCATCGAATATGGAAAACTTATCAGCCCTGCCGCAACTCAGTGGCCCAGATCTGAGTCAATATGAAGTGATGGAACAATACCAGCTGTTTACTCAGATTCTGTTCCCCGCGGGCTTGAGGTTGACAGGATTATCACTTAGTCCACGTGGAAGCTGGGGGCTGACCTTAAATGAAGAAATGCAAGTTGCGGTCGGGCGAATCGATGTGAATAAGAAGTTGGAGCGTTTCGTCGATTTTTATGCAGGTCAGCCCGCATTGCAGACGGCTCTTTTTCAATCTATCGATCTAAGGTACAGCAATGGCATCGCAATCAGATCTGCAAACTTAGATTTAACAGGAGTAGCAATAAGGTGAAGCTGTTGCACAAAGCATACAACACAGGGTTTTACAGACGGGCGCTACCTGGAGATTTCTGGAAATGAATGAATCAGTTCGCGAGAGCATGATAGTTGGGTTGGACATTGGCACCTCGAAGGTGGTCGCAATCGTTGGAGATATAAATGCCGATGGCGGTCTCGATATTGTTGGCATCGGTAGCAATCGATCGCGCGGCATCAAGAAAGGGACCGTGGTAAACATCGAGTCAACAGTAGAGTCAATTCGGCGCGCTATAGAAGAGGCTGAGTTGATGGCCGGTTGTCAAATTCATTCTGTCTATACAGGGATTGCAGGGAGTCATATTCGCAGTATGAATTCACACGGGATTGTCGCTATTCGCGATGGTGAGGTGATGAAGCCGGATATAGAAAGAGTTATCGATGCGGCACAAGCGGTGGCAATTCCAGCGGACCAAAAAGTCCTACATATACTGCCTCAAGAATACATCATCGATTCTCAAGAGGGGGTCAAAGAGCCGCTTGGGATGTCAGGTGTTAGGTTGGAGGCGAAGGTGCATTTGGTAACCTGTGCCATCAATGCGGTTCAGAATATTGAAAAGTGCATCAAGCGATGCGGACTCGAAACCGATGAAACAATTCTCGAGCAGTTGGCGTCTAGTTATTCAGTTCTTACAGAAGATGAAAAAGAGCTAGGCGTTTGTTTGGTTGACATAGGTGGCGGTACTACCGACATCGCAATATTCACAGAGGGTGCCATACGTCACACAGCAGTAATTCCCATTGCTGGCGATCAAGTAACAAATGATATTGCTATGGCGCTTAGAACTCCAACTGAATATGCCGAAGAAATAAAAATCAAATATGCCTGCGCGCTTACTCAACTTGCGAGTGCGAATGAAACTATTAAGGTTCCTAGTGTAGGCGATCGTCCTCCGCGTGAACTTTCAAGACAGGCGCTGGCGGAGGTTGTCGAACCACGCTATGACGAATTATTCACTCTAATACAAGCCGAAGTTCAACGCAGTGGATTCGAAAACCTGCTTGCCGCTGGGGTTGTACTCACCGGTGGAACTAGCAAGATGGAGGGCGTGGTAGATTTAGCTGAAGAAATATTCCATACGCCAGTCCGGATAGGAGCACCTCATAATGTTTATGGTTTAGCCGATATTGTAAGAAACCCGATTTATTCTACTGGCGTTGGGTTGTTGCTGTATGGGCTAAAACAGTATCACGAAAGAGATGGAATGGACTCGAAACGAGAACCACGGATTCATATTGTGGATAGAGTTAAAAATTGGTTTCAGGGAAATTTCTAATCAACAGTCAACAATCAACGCGAGTTAAAGAATTTAAGATGACAAGGGGGCTATATGTTTGAATTAGTCGAGAACGTACCACCAAACGCTGTGATAAAAGTCATCGGCGTAGGCGGTGGCGGTGGTAATGCAGTCCAACATATGATTAATAATCAAGTTGAGGGTGTCGAGTTTATTTGTGCCAATACAGACGCTCAGGCACTTGGCAACCTCAAGGCAAAAACCATCCTGCAGATGGGCAGTAATATTACCAAAGGTTTGGGTGCAGGAGCTAATCCTGAGATAGGCCGGCAGGCTGCCTTGGAAGACCGGGACCAGATTGCCGATATTTTGTCTGGAGCAGATATGGTGTTTATAACTGCAGGCATGGGTGGAGGCACCGGCACCGGCGCCGCTCCAATTGTGGCAGAAGTAGCGCGGGAACTAGACATTCTCACTGTGGCAGTGGTCACCAGACCATTTCCGTTTGAAGGGAAGAAACGTGCATCAATTGCCAGTGAGGGAATACAATTATTGTCAGATAGTGTTAATTCCTTAATCACTATCCCGAACGAAAAATTACTCGATGTATTAGGTAAAGAAGCGACTCTGCTTGAGGCATTCAAAGCGGCGAATGATGTGTTGTTAGGGGCGGTTAAGGGAATCGCCGATCTCATTATGAATCCGGGCATGATCAATGTTGATTTTGCCGATGTGAAAACCGTGATGTCGGAAATGGGCATGGCAATGATGGGGACTGGCTCGGCGACGGGGGCAGAACGAGCACGCGAAGCAGCTGAATCCGCCATTCGAAGTCCACTACTGGAAGACGTGAACCTGCAGGGAGCGAGAGGAATATTGGTAAATATCACTGCCGGCGAAAACCTGTCCCTCGGAGAGTTTTCCGAAGTAGGTGATACCATTGAAGAATTTGCTTCTGATGACGCCACAGTCGTGGTCGGGACGGTGATTGACCCATCACTTGACGAAGAAATGCGAGTCACCGTGGTGGCTACCGGATTGGGTGGTGAGCACCAAAGACCCACGAAAGTTGTGGATAACACCGAGATAGACCCAAGCACTGACTATCGGCAGCTCGACACGCCGGCTATCACCCGTAGGCGACAGGGCGGCGAACGCGCAGCCACTGTGTCCCGGGCCATCGGCGCTGAAGCAGATATGGACTATCTGGATATACCCGCTTTCTTGCGCAAGCAGGCAGATTAGCCCGTAGACGGAAATTCTGCCAAGCCGCGTAAATACTAGGGATGAGCTCGTCTTAGGCGGTTATGGGGTAGTAGAGGCCCGCATGATAATTCTGTAGCTGACACAGTAATATCTCATATATTGGGTTATTCATTCATTTTTGGTACCATGCGTCAGTTTTGCTGAGTACGGCAATTTTAATTCGGCCGGTTCGACGCTGCACAGATAGCCAGTCAACCGGGTTTGAACCAGTATCGGGTTGGGAATCAGCGCTACCGCGCGGCTTAAGAAGTAGCCAAAGGCAATGAGTTGGGGTGGCCGGTACCAAAGTGAAACTAAGACTCAATTAAAGACTCATTAAACCAAGCCTAATAAGAAGACTTATGCTGAAGCAAAGAACGCTTAAGAATGTCATTAAAGCCACCGGAGTTGGATTGCACACCGGTGAGAAAGTCTATCTCACACTAAGACCCGCCCCAGTAAATACGGGCATCGTGTTCACCCGCGTCGATCTGGACCCAGTCGTGCAAATCGCAGCCCGGGCGTGCAACGTTGGCGAAACAACGCTGTCAACGACTCTGGTCAAGGATGGTGTGAAGATATCCACCATCGAACATCTTATGTCTGCCATGTCTGGCCTAGGTATCGATAATGCCTATGTGGACGTGAGCGCTCCGGAAGTACCAATCATGGACGGTAGTGCCGGACCCTTCGTGTTTCTGATTCAATCTGCAGGCATCGAAGAGCAACCGGAACCCAAAAAATTCATTAAGATTAAAAAGCGGGTGGCCTTACAAGAAGGAGATAAGTCGGTGAGTCTTGAGCCTTATAACGGCTTCAAGATCAGCTATACTTTATTGTACGATCATCCGGTTTATAAGAGACATACGAAGAGTGCCACCATCGATTTTTCCAGTACTTCCTTCGTAAAAGAAGTAAGTCGGGCAAGAACTTTCGGGTTCATGCACGAATTCGAAGAATTAAGGAATCGTAACTTGGCTCTGGGAGCCAGTATGGATAACTCCATTGCCGTGGGTGACTACAAGGTGCTGAATGAAGATGGCCTGCGCTATGAAGACGAGTTCGTGAAGCACAAAATTCTAGATTCTATCGGTGACTTATACCTGCTCGGGAACAGCCTTATTGGTGAGTTCAAGGGATATAAATCTGGACATGCTCTAAATAATGCTTTATTAAGAAAGCTCGAAGTTAATGAAGACGCTTGGGAAATCGTCAGTTTCGATAAAGAGACGAACGTACCTATTTCCTACATGAAACCAGTGTTGGCGTAGAACCGCCCCCCACTCTCCTAACTTTTTGATAATTATAGATAAATTAGTTGGGCGTTGAAGTTTCTTGCTTTAGTCCCAAGTGTTTTGCCGGGTTGCTGAGAATTACGCTAAACAATGAAAGTTATTCTTGTTGATCAACGTCATGGTCACACTAAAACCATCGTCCTCAAAGGCTGGCTAAAAGGCCTGCTTTCTCTTTGCCTGTTGGGCACTCCGGTTGCGCTTGGCTATTTTGGCTATCAATTGGCCGCATTGCAAAATTCAGATATTTTCAACGAAGAATCGGCTCAAAAATGGGATCGGCAGATAAAATTGCAGGCCGAGCAATTAGCCGATGTAAAGCAGGAATCGGTGCAACAGCTGGAAGCGCTGACGCTACGCCTGGCTATGCTACAGGCGCGGTTGGTGCGCCTGGATGCGGTGGGTGAGAGGATCACCATCATCGCTAACCTGGATGATGGTGAATTCGATTTTAGCCAGCCGGTAGCGATTGGCGGGCCAGGTACGGGGAGTTCGGTGCCGTATTCAACCACCGGATTTATGGACGCGGTTGAACAACTCGAAAGACAACTGGAAAATCGACAGCAGCAACTGGAAATTCTGGAAGGACTGATGACAGATCGCAAGATCCAGTCAGATGTCTTTTTAGCAGGTCGTCCGGTTGACAGAGGCTGGATTGCATCGCGTTTTGGTCAGCGTCCAGATCCTTTTACCGGGCGTCTAACATTTCACGCCGGCATCGATTTCACGACTGGCAAAGCAGGATCTGACATCAACACAGTTGCCGCGGGCGTGGTGACCTGGTCTGGTCCCAGATCAGGCTATGGTCTAATGGTCGAGGTCAATCACGGCCAAGGCTATACGACTCGCTATGCCCATGCGGAAAAACTCTTGGTAGACGTTGGTGACATTGTTACAAAAGGTCAAAACATTGCGCTGGTAGGCTCTACCGGCCGTTCTACTGGCCCGCATGTACATTTCGAAGTCTATAAGAATGGCAGAGTGGTCGATCCTGCTGCCTATATCCACCGCACCGCAAGATAAGTTCCTTTCAATTCGATTTGCATTTTATCGTACTGGTCGATAGGCACAGCGTTGTGCGTATCTATTGAAAAATGACCAGTTCATTTAGCCATACATCAACTCGATCGAACTCTATGAAGATACTAAACAAGATATTTGGTAGCAGCAATTCCAGGAAGCTGAAAAAAATGGAGCGCCGCATTGCCTTAATCGGAGAATATGAAAGTTCGTTTGCAGTATCGTCAGATGCTGAACTAAAACAAAAGACCGCAGAGTTTAACCAGCGCTCCGAATCTGGAGAAACATTAGAGGCGTTATTGCCCGAGGCATTTGCGGTAGTACGCGAGGCCAGCAAACGCAGCTTACAGATGCGCCCTTTCGATGTGCAGATGGTAGGCGGCATCGTGCTGCACGAGGGCTGTATATCCGAGATGCGAACCGGTGAAGGCAAGACATTGGTGGCAACGCTCCCTGCTTATCTCAACGGATTGACGGGAGACGGAGTGCACATCGTCACCGTCAATGAATACCTGGCCGAGCGAGATGCCAATTGGATGCGCCCAATCTACGAATTCCTTGGCCTAACGGTTGGCATAATCAAATCAGGGCAGAGTCCGGAAGAGAAAAAGGCGGCTTACCAATGTTCAATTACCTATGGTACCAACAACGAGTTTGGCTTTGATTATCTGCGGGACAACATGGCCTTTCGTCTGGATGACAAGATGCAACACAAACTCAATTTTGCCATCGTCGACGAAGTGGACTCTATTCT
Organism: Pseudomonadota bacterium; assembly: GCA_022563075.1. Taxonomy (GTDB): domain Bacteria; phylum Pseudomonadota; class Gammaproteobacteria; order Pseudomonadales; family Pseudohongiellaceae; genus UBA9145. The sequence goes on along the minus strand of JADFOC010000006.1, from coordinate 6,669 downwards.
AATTGATGAGGCTCGAACCCCACTTATTATTTCCGGTGCAGCGGAAGATAGCTCCAAGTTGTATATCGCGATTGACAAATTGATTCCAAAATTGGAAAAGGGCGTAAAGGAAATACGTTCCAAGATGGAAATGATGGACAAGAGTTATACCCCAGAAGAAACTGGTCATTTCACAGTGGACGAAAAGAGTCGCCAGGTTGAGTTAACCGAAGCAGGTCATGAACGGGTTGAAGATCTACTCATCCAGCAAAAATTGCTCGACCAAGGTGAATCCCTCTATTCAGCAACCAATCTGTCACTCGTCCATCATGTGCATGCCGCCTTAAAGGCACATCACCTGTTCAAACGAGATATCGAATATATCGTGCAGAACAAGCACATCGTGTTAATCGATGAACATACTGGTAGAACTATGGAAGGTCGGCGCTTGTCCGAAGGTTTGCATCAGGCATTGGAGGCGAAGGAACGACTGGAGATCCAGAGTGAAAGCCAGACGCTGGCTTCTACCACATTTCAAAACTATTTCCGTCTCTATAACAAGCTAGCCGGAATGACCGGTACTGCAGACACGGAGGCATTTGAATTCAATCAAATCTATGGTCTTGATGTGCTCGTGATCCCAACCAATGTGCCAATGATTCGTAATGATGCAAATGACTTGATCTATCTGACAATGGAAGAAAAATTTGAAGCGATCGTCACAGACATTACTGAGATCAGTGCGAATGGTGCACCGGTGTTGGTAGGAACGGCTTCGATCGATACTTCCGAAAAGCTCTCAAAATTTTTAATCAAGAAGAAGGTTAAGCACGAAGTATTAAATGCAAAATATCATGAGAAAGAGGCACAAATTATTGCACAGGCGGGCAAGCCTGGAGTGGTTACGATTGCGACTAACATGGCTGGTCGTGGTACAGATATCGTGCTGGGGGGTAAATGGGAAGCTGAGATCGCGGCACTGGATAATCCTAACGAAGTACAGGTGAAGAAGATAAAGGAAGCTTGGCAGATCCGTCACGATGCAGTGATCGCCGCCGGTGGTTTGCATATTATCGGCACAGAACGACACGAGTCGCGTCGGATAGACAATCAGTTGCGCGGACGTTCCGGACGTCAGGGTGACCCAGGCTACTCCAGATTCTATCTGTCAATGGATGATAATTTATTGAGAATTTTTGCCACCGATCGGGTAAAGAATTTTATGCGTAAATTAGGCATGGAATATGGCGAAGCTATTGAGCATAGCATGGTTACCAAACAGATCGAAGCGGCGCAGCGCAAAGTAGAGAGTCGCAACTTCGATATCAGGAAGCAACTGCTGGAATACGACAATGTAGCAAACGATCAGCGTACGATTATCTACCGTCAGCGTAATGAATTGATGGCAAGTGATGATGTATCAGAGCTTTTAACCGATATGAGAGCAGAAGTAGTGGATCAATTGGTGGACCAATTCATTCCACCCCAGAGCGTCCCTGAGCAATGGGACATTCCCGGACTGGAGCAAGCGATCGATACCCAGTTTGCGAGTAAGCAAGCGGTAGAGCAATGGCTAGATGATGACGATCAGCTCTTCGAAGAGCAACTCAAGCAAAAAATCATTAGCGTGCTTACGCAAGAATATGAACAAAAATGCGCCGTTGTTGGTGACAGGATGCGTCTCTTTGAAAAACAAATAACCTTGCAAATCCTGGATGGGCTATGGAAAGATCATCTTGCTACTATGGATCATCTGCGTCAGGGCATATTTTTACGTAGCTACGGAGGCAAGAACCCAAAGCAGGAATATAAGCGAGAGGCGTTTGGGCTATTTCAGGAATTGATGGCTGCCTTACAGCAAGAAGTAATAAAAGTATTAAGCCATGTGAAGGTTCGGCAAGAAGACGAAGTCGATGCCATTGAGCGTCAGCGGGAACAGGAAAAAGCACGTGCCCGCGTTAATTTCCAGCATCAGGCAGTGTCGGCGCTAGCAGAACCAAGCGGGGATGATGCTGGTCAGAGAGCTCCAGCCGCTGATAGCCAAGCAGCTGCTGAACGGCATACTCCTTTCGTACGAGAAGTGCCAAAAGTCGGAAGAAATGCGCCTTGTCCCTGTGGCTCTGGAAAGAAATACAAGGTTTGTCACGGCAAGATAGGATAGTCGAAAATGGCAGTTGGAGAGCAAAGGTCCATCGAAGTTCACCCTGTCACTGGAATTCGAATGGCGGCGGTGGCTAGCAATATTCGCTATGCGGATCGCTTGGACCTGGTTCTCATTGAGATCGCAGAACGATCTACAGTGGCAGGGGTGTATACACAAAACGTGTTTTGCGCGGCACCGGTAAAAATAGCCAAGCAACATTCACAGAAAAAGAGCTGTCGTAGTTTTCTGATTAATACAGGAAACGCCAATGCTGGCACCGGTGAAGCGGGCGTAGTGGCCGCCCTGCGGTGTTGTCAGGCCGTGGCAGACATTGCTGGCTTAAAACTCGCAGAAGTACTGCCCTTCTCAACCGGAGTCATTGGCGAAGAATTGCCAGCGGACAAAATAGTGTTGGGCATTCCAGATGCCTATACAAACTTATCTGAGTCAAACTGGCACCAGGCGGCGCAGGGTATCATGACCACGGACACACGCCCAAAACTGGCCTCGGTGCAAGTTGAGATTGAAGGCAAACTAGTGACAATCACCGGTATTGCTAAGGGCTCTGGGATGATCAAGCCCAACATGGCGACCATGCTAGGGTTTGTCTTTACCGATGCGAAGATTGATCGATCAGCTCTTTCGAGTTTACTAACGAATGCGGTAAACCTTTCCTTCAACCGAGTGACGGTAGATGGCGATACCTCGACCAATGATTGCTGCATGCTAGTTGCAACGGGCGCAAGCCAACTGGAAATCCACGCGGATAATCGCCTCTTCGCTGAAGCTTTGAATTTAGTGTTTACAGAGTTGGCCACGGGTCTAATCAAGGATGCGGAAGGTGCCACAAAATTCATCACCATCAAAGTAAACCAGGGTGCTTCGATCGATGAATGTTTGCGCGTAGCGTATACAGTGGCGGAATCACCTCTGGTTAAAATTGCTTTTTTTGCGTCTGACCCCAACTGGGGGAGAATCTTGGCAGCGGTTGGCCGAGTCGAAATGGAGAATCTAGACCTGGAGCGTGTATCGATATTTCTGGGAGACACTCAACTTGTTTGCAACGGAGAGCTCGATGAGCACTACACGGAGGAGCGAGGACAGATCGAGATGGACCAAGATGAAATCACTGTGGAAATTAATTTAGCGCGGGGTAACTGCAGCGAAACGGTTTGGACCTCAGATCTTTCCCACGATTACATACGTATTAACGCCGAATATCGAACTTAGGAAGTGCGTCATGTCGTATGATTTTCCGGTTATTCATTCTATCTGAAAAATAGTGTAATTCTCAAGAGGCCTCGAGGATTTTGTCGAATCCCAAGTTTACCCATGTCGCTGTAGGTGTAATTATCAACTCCTCAAACCAGGTACTGATATCCTACCGTCATCCTGACACTCATCAAGGAGGCTTATGGGAGTTTCCAGGAGGTAAGCTAGAATCCGGTGAAGCCGTAACCACCGCATTAAAACGAGAATTTTTAGAAGAGCTGGGGATCGAAATTCGCTGTTGTTTTCCCATCAAAAAAATCCAACATCACTACCAAGACAAGTCTGTCTTATTGGATGTTTGGCATATCACTGATTTTGACGGGCACGCAAACGGCCTGGAAGGACAGGCCATAGAATGGCGCTCCATCGAAGACTTAAGGGCGTCAGATTTCCCGGCGGCTAACGTACCGATTATCAAGTTACTAAATCTGCCCACAGAGATAGCCATTACCCCGGATGTGCAAGATTTTGCAGAGCTGGAGCGAGTTATCGCAACACTACTGAAGCAGGAATTGAAAATAATACAGTTCAGGCAGACGCAGCTCGATAGCGATCGATATCTGCATTGGTTTGAGCGAATAAGCCTGCTGTGTTCTACCGACAACGTTAAGCTGATGATAAACCACGATCTTGAGCTGTATGCGAAAACCAGCGCTGCCGGATATCACGCCAATAGCAAACGTCTGATGCAATTACAGCAGCGACCCGTTGGCCAGGATCAACTGTTCAGCGCGTCATGTCACCGGCTCGTTGAATTGCAGCATGCCGAAGCGCTGGAAGTGGACTTTGTGTATCTTTCTCCGGTTTGCCCTACCGCTAAAGTGGCGATTGGCGAGGAAATGGGTTGGGTACAATTTCAATCACTGGCCAACCAGATCAGTGCACCTGTGTACGCCCTTGGAGGCATTCGCAGGTGCGACCTGCCAGTAGCGCGACTCAGAGGTGCATGGGGAATCAGTGGAATTAGGGCATATCTGCAGCCCGGTGGAGCGTAAACCACGGCAGACGTCTTGGGTAGGATATCGAAGCATACTGAGAGAGGCCGCCGATAAAGCCAGCAAGCTACTGATATAACAACAGTTAGCTTGCATCCGATTGTCATGGTTCAGGGTTTTTTTGTGATAAAGTATTTGCTAAACAGGCAGATACAGCAAGGTGGAACCCTCAAACCCATGAATATCTGTTCCGCGTTTGTTTTCTGTGAGCTGGTTCACTGAGATTTACGCTAACTAGTTGAAACTACTAAGTTTATGAGTCCAATCTTGGCAACAATGATGAAGCGATTATCGATTGCAGTAGTTTCCAGGACGGTGTTTCTGCTGGCGGGTATGAGTATTTTGCTTACGCCTGCCAGTGGGTATGCCGATTTTGCCGTCCTGGTTGATACGGGAGTATTGGTTGAGACGAACCCAGCGGCTGCAGCAGTGGACGACCAGGAAGAACCTGCAACGCCACCGGTGATTGGGGGTGCAACCAATGCTTCCTATGTCTCCACCGGCGGATGGGCAGTCACCAGCAGCAAATTCATCGATGCTGCCGTCTTTGTCTTTGACTTCGGCTCCACCGAGACTGTAGCCCAGGCTACCTTGTCTTTGCCAATCCAAGTGGTATTTCCTCAAAATGGTGCGGCACCAGTCCAAATATTCTTCTACGCCGACAATGGGTTGATTGAATTCACCGACTATTCGATAGGATTCCTTACGCCAATTGCGAAACTTGATGCCGCGCTATTAACTCAGATCGATCTTGATGTAACCGGGCCGGTTAACGCTGCCTTAAGCAGCGGTCGCTATGTAGGATTTCGAGTAATAAGCGCCCTCGCACCCGAATCTGTCTCTACAGCAGCCTTTCCTGCCTTTACCGGTGTTCAGTTTCTGACTAACTACACGTTGGAATTTACTCCAGGTGAACCACCCGCAGTGGCAAATGATGCCGCTCGATTCGATGGTTTTACGCTGGAAGTGCCCAATATTGACGTGCCAGGTGTCGGTGAAGTTGCAGCCCAATTGCGCCTGATAGATGCCAATAATTTGTTATTTGAATTGATCAGTGCAGTGATCACCGGAACCGGCGTTGAGGCACCACCTCTGTCCGGAATCGAATTGTTCGATTGTGCCGCGTTTTCTCCACCAGCGATCAGTATTGGTGGAGTTGCAGCGGGCGCCTCCAGCTATTCCGTTATTTCAGGAGTATTGGATATCCCCAGCGTCAATTTTAACAATGAGCAGATAGCAATCAGGCTCGAATACATCGAAGGCAGCGACCCTGCGATCTTTGAAACGCTGTCATTGGGTACAGTTCAGTCAGGACCCTCGGAGGCACTAGTCTCGGCATTGGCGGGTGGATTGATCGTAGAGCCAAGCCAGGACTTCATTCCGCTGTGTCATGGTTGGATTCTCATTGGTGATTCTGTGCGAAATCGCGTGGTTGAAAGAAACATTATAACTGGTGAGACCGGTGCCACCTATTCCTTTGGCACCTCGCCTGATCAGTTTACCCTCGACGCTGTGAATGGCCTCGTGTACATGACTGTACACCCAGAGACGGAACGCCTGTATCGGCTCGACCTCAACACCGGTGCAATTTCGTCGAACTTTATCACGCAAACATTTACCAATGGATTTGGTTCGGTAACTTACAATTTTGCACTACGCGATTTGGCGTTGGGGGAGGACGGGAATATCTTCGCCATCATGTTTGACAACATTCGAATCGATCCTGAAAATCAATTGCCGTTCGCCAAAACGGGGCTATGGTTGGGATTGATGGATGGTGCAGGCAACTTTCTTAATGCGAGCCTGCCATTGGAGAGCCCAATTCGGATCGAATATGACCCGGTGCAAAACCATGTGTTTTTAGCGACGGAATCTAATCTAGCGACCTTTAATTTTGATTCAGCAACCAACATATTGACTTTTATCAGTGGGACCGACGTGGCAGTAGGATCCGGCTGTACAGATTTCAGTATCTCTCCTGATGGCAATCGACTGGCGTATTCCTGCCCCAATGGCAATCGTTCTGAAGAAGATTTTAGCATTGTCGATATGCCACCCGAAGCATACTTCGACACCGATGGTGAATGGTTTTTAGGCAGCTCACCGATAAGTGCTACTTTCGACAGCACTGGTACACTGTTAATTGCAACCGATAATGAGAAACTCTATTTCTTCGACGTCGTTACTCACCTGATCTTGGAGGACTTCGAACTTGGACTATTAGAGGGTGAAGTGATTCGAAAGATTAGAGTTTCTCTCGATGGTCAATTTTTGATAGTA
>JADFOC010000260.1 GCA_022563075.1 Pseudomonadota bacterium | reverse complement strand
CCCGGCAGGAATCGAACCCCTCGCGGAAATGCCGACAAAACGAGGTGTTACGATAAAGGGTGGCACAGGGGGTGGAGACATTGACGGCGATTCTTCCGATTTGCAAGCCGTCATCGACGCTTGGCCGAACCTTTCGCATGAGCTGAAGGCGAGCATTCTGGCGATGGTGGGAACGATATCCAAGGTTGATACCGACTCATCATGCACGACGCCTAGCTCCTGGTTGGGTTGTTTAATCAGCAAAGTGACTCCGGACACATCTCTTTCTGCCCCGGGGAACTCCATGCTTCTACGTTCCGTACCCGGCCAGAAACTTGCTCCGTGATCGGAGGCAATCACGATTAATGATTTCTGGTAAAGCTTCTCAGATTTTAGTTTTGTAATCAGATCACCTAACAATTTATCGACAAAACCTACTTGTAATAGATGTCGCTGATAACTTTGGATAACCAGTGCGTCATTGTCACCCCATAATTCCTGTTTCTCATCCAGACCGGGTATCGAGTTTCCTGAAATCGAATAGAATTTCCCGGAGGGCAGGTACTCCCAGGGAATGTGGGGCAACAGCGCATGGTAAAAATAAAGCGTGGTTTCGTCATCGGCATGAATACTGTTGAGGAACTGGGAATATTTGCCAAAACGTGTATCTATTAACCCGGACCAATCCAAGTCGTTGATGTCTACGTATTCGCCGAAGGCTGCTGTGTCGGTATTAAAAAAATCTCCCCATGATTGAGTTATAACTGGAAGGCTGCTGCGCATTTCTGTCGGCAAGCTTAGATGCAGGTAGACAACCGCCAGATCACTGAATAATCCTTGCAGCTTTCCTGACATGGCTTGGATTCGCTCCCTGCCATCACCTTGGCACATTGTCTGCGGGCAAAGATAGGTAACTATCTCGGTAACATTTAACCGGTGACTCGGTTGCAGCAGGGAAAAAAGATTCTGCGGATAGTCAGCCACTATGGGCAGTGCGCGCTCATCCAGGATACCGCTTAACATCGATGGAACCGCGATGATTGTCTCTCCCGATTCAGATTCTGCATTTCTAAACCAGTGGCTTTCTGCGGCGAAGGAGGCGAAATTCGGATATCGAACACGGTCGATATTGGCATTTTTATCGAGTAATGAAATAAGTGGCATTTCATCGAACACCAGCATGACTACCGGAATCTCTTTCGCCGTGTTGGATGAGTCCAGCACAAAACTGTCCAGGTTAAATACAATTCTGGAAATATTTACATTCTGCAGAAACAAGATTGGAAATATCAGAACCGCAGGTGAAATGTATGTGCAGAAGGTCCTGACCACTTCACGACGAGAATAGATAATACCAAACCCGACACCAAGTCCAATGGCGACCACCACCGAAGCTACGCCTGCAAGGCTGAGAGTGTTTTTTAGTATGAGCAAGCAGAGGATGCCGGCAAGAAAACTAATCATTGTAAGATTTACGATGCGGCTGAGTCTCGAAGAAATTAGTTTTGTAATTAGTCCCGGCAGTACTAGTAGAAGTGGAATGAAAACGGAAAGCACCAGAATAAGTATAAGTAAATCGAGGGTATCGACTTTTCTTGCCACTAACAGTGCAACATTCTTGGATATGATATCTAACAGGGGCTGAGCAATGGCGAAGCTGCTCAGGGCAAAAATGTGCAATCCAATTCTTTGAGCATTGTTTTCTTTTTTACGAATTACCATAGATAAATAATTCATCAGTAAAAATTGTGTATGGCGGAAGCATAAAAGCTATGCTGCTTGAAGTCCATTTCCAATTGCTTGAATGCAGGAAAATGCGGGTAATTTTGCGGGCACGCGACTCCCGCTTTCGACCCGTAGTAGCGAACGAGATAGTCAGAATTGATCACGCAATAAAAAGGCCGATTGTAAATCGACCTCGTTATCCAGTTCTATCTATGCTCCTGTCGGCGTAAGGCTAAGCAACAGGTTTCTGCAGAGCCAAGCAGATGTTGACCAAAGTGATTCGGTTACTGCCTGGTACCAGTTACTCCAAAAGCACCAAAGTCAGTATCAAACTCTCCGCTCAGGGAATCTCCATCGACAGTACCAGTGAAGCTCATACTCAAACTTTGGCCGCCAGCATCGATGTCTACAGAAAAACTAATGCTATTACCATCCAGCATAATTCCTTCAAGCAGTTGCTCGCCTTGTTCGCCTGCCATCGACCCGGTGCCGTCGGCTGCTATATTCCAAACCGAAGCCTGATCACCCAAAGGTGTATTGATATTTACATCCCATGCCCCCACACCAGGACTGACTGGTGCCGAGGTACAAGCGGCTAAAAATACCAAAGCTGTGGCAATGGATAAATTTCTGATTATTTTTATCATCGTTATTTTCCCCAAATAGTTAGTAGAGTCTAACATCGAGCACTTCTTTTCCTGCATATTACACGTTCCGAGGAGATAGCACAGGCTGGATGCGTAATTGGTTTCAATTTCCAGTATTGCAGCGAATACATGACCAATTAAATGGCCTTCCCCCCCGTTTTATCAACACATCGGTCAGGGCACATGCATGCTTCTCATAGGGGAGCGGGATCAACTAATTTAGGGTCGACGTGCAACTTGTCAGTTTGTCGATTAAGCTTGCGCCCCAAGAATGCATGTATAGAACACCAAGGAAGAGAACATGTTTGAATGGCTCGAGAGTACCTCGGTCGCTATCTGGGTCGGTGAGTCCTTGTGGGCCTATCCGTCGTTGTTGAGTCTGCACATTGTCGGGCTCGCCGTCGTTGTCGGCATTTTTTCGATGCGCGATATGCGACTGCTTGGCCTGTTTCCTGGAATTGAGCCTGCTGCTTTTTTACCACTGAGCAAATTGGCTGTGATCGGTTTCATCATCAATGCGATTTCCGGAATGCTCTTGTTTACTTCCCAGGCAGTGACCTTCGTCAACAGCACACCGTTTCTGTCGAAAATTAGCTGCGTTATTGCTGGCATGGTATTGGCAGGGATCATTCAATCACGCCTGCGCGGCGAAGTGGCGATCAGTAAGGCTGGCACTACGGTTAGCGGATCAACCAAGCTTATCGCCCTGGCCTCATTAGCAACCTGGGTGGGCGCGATCGTCGCCGGCCGTTTAATCGCCTACATCTGATCGGGGTCAAAAATGTTGGAATCCTTCGCAGTATCCATAGTCGACGGCCCGCTGAATCAATGGATACTGAATACTCTCTGGCTATGGCCGGCGATGGAGATAACCCACTTCATTGGTCTGTCGTTACTGTTGGGTGGATTAATTGTGATCGACCTGCGTATGGCGGGTTATTTCAAAGTCCTGAATCCCGCGGCGACCCACCAGCTGCTGCCATTGGTATTCATCGGCTTCGGCCTAAATCTCGGCACCGGCGTGCTGTTTTTCTACGGCGACCCGCTGCGGTACTCGGTGAATATCGGTTTTCAGATCAAGATGGTGTTGGTGGTTTTGGCTGGACTGAACGCCCTGCTTTACCACTGGAAGGTAGTGCCGCTAATGCGCACCTGGGATCCGCAAGCCGATTCTCCAATCATCGCCAAATGCGTGGCTTTCACCTCATTGACCGCCTGGACCGGCGTGCTGCTGTGTGGGCGCTTGATACCCTACGTCGGCAGCGGCTAGTTCGAGACGGAGCCGATCGGCAAGGATAAATGCTTCACTACTGGCGTGCGGCTGCTGCTCGGCGACTATTTATATTTCGAGGGAAAGAACCGCACCGAGGCCCTGGAAGATTCGGGGTCGCAATCATACGGGGCCAGCCGATAGCCTTCGGCAGCGGGTAGCCAACGTGTGGTGTAGGACACTGGCCCGCGCAGGAACATGGGGTCTTCGACGGTCAGGGTCACTCGCAGTTCCGCGCCATCGCGCCAATAGCGCTCGGTGACGACTTTTTGTGGCGATGACGGTATGCCGTTGTAATCGTCGAAACCGGCGATGTCGAAAACAAAGTGGGTAGTAGTGACGAGCAGTGCGCCATCCTCGTAGTAGCCGACAGAGAATCCCTGAATGGAAAAATCGGTGGAGTTGGGTTCGCGCCCGTCGAGCCACACCGTTCGTAGTTGGTCATCTTTCTCGTACCGGAACATCACACGATCCGGCCACTGGGTGACGGACATATGGTAGGGATCGTACTGAATTGCTGGTGAGGAGGCCGGTTGGCAATCGTATTTGGGGGCCATGATTTCCTCCCAGACTTGTTGATAGGCGACGGCGCGCTCGTTCAGCACCGGAAAGTTATCTTCGCCCCAGGGCACGGACTCGCCGTTGACCGGTCGCACGCTGGGACGACCATCCCATATACCTGCCAGGTCGGGAATATGACTGTCAACCGATTGGGCACTTAGCGGCGGGATTGTAACTCCCATCGCCAGCGCAAGCACAACCGCACAGGCGGTCCTTCCTTTATTGGATCTGGTTAGCTTCGAGACTGGTTGCATGATCCCTCCTGCGTTGAATACGGGTTGCATAAAGCTTCCTGCCTTGGTTATTGCTTACGTAACAAGCATGGCTGCGGAAACTGTGGTGCTGAAATCTTAACGGGGTGACTGCCGCTCTTCGACACGGCCACCTTCGAGGATCGGGCTACCGTCGGCTCTGGTCATGCGTACACAGCAAACACCGTGCGAGCCTTCGACACGCGATTGCCGGCCTGCGGCCTTCACCACCATACCGATGGGAAGAGTGTCAGGT
>JADFOC010000259.1 GCA_022563075.1 Pseudomonadota bacterium | reverse complement strand
TACGCCCTTCCTGCTGCCCTAGCCTGATGCCTTCGGGATTATCTCCATAAGCTCCAAAAGGAGAAGTGCCACCGGTACCAATCCATTTGCTGCCCCCCTGGTGACGTTTCTGCTGCTCTGCCATTCGCTTGCGGAATTCTTCCATCAACTTTTCGAGGCCGCCAAGTGCTTCAATTCTTGCTTTTTCATCATCACTCAGCATCGACTCAAGTTGTTTCCGCAACCATTCATCGGGAATTTGATGCAAAAACAAATCATCGAGTACTTCAACGTTTTCGAAATACTTGGCGAAAGCAACATCAAATTTGTCAAAGTTTTTTTCATCCTTTACCATGCAAAGCCGCGACAAATAATAGAAATCATCGACGTTGCCAAAAATCACATTCTGTTTCAGGCACTCCAACAGAGTAAATAACTCGGTGAACGACACCGGTAATCCCTCCTGCTTCAGTGCCATGAAAAAGTTTATCAGCATCAGCGATTGGCTCGGTGCATGAAAGCAAGTTTTTCCAACAAATGAACATCTTGCTCGTTTTTCAATAACGCACCATATAGTGGAGGTATAGCGTTCCTGACATCGTGATTCTTCAAAACATCCTCAGGGATATCATCTGCCATCAATAGCTTCAGCCAATCGATAAGTTCAGATGTGGATGGCTTCTTTTTTAGCCCCGGAATTTTGCGAATCTCAAAGAAAACATCCATCGCCTGGCTGATTAACTCCTTCTTGATGTTTGGGTAATGCACGTCAATAATCTTTTCCATGGTCACCGTGTCAGGAAACTCAATATAGTGAAAAAAACAGCGGCGCAGGAAGGCATCGGGGAGTTCTTTTTCATTGTTACTGGTAATGACGATAATTGGCCGGGTTATCGCTTTGATTATCTGCTTGGTTTCATAGACATAAAATTCCATTTTGTCTAACTCCAACAGTAGATCGTTAGGAAATTCAATATCAGCTTTGTCTATTTCATCGATGAGCAATACCACTCGTTGCTTCGAGTCAAACGCCTCCCAGATTTTGCCCTTCATTATGTAATTGGAAATGTCATGTACTTTTTCTTCGCCGAGCTGCGAGTCTCGCAGCCTGGAAACAGCGTCATATTCATACAATCCCTGTTGCGCCTTGGTGGTAGATTTGATATGCCACTGAATTAGGGGCAGATCCAGCGCCAATGCTATTTGTTCGGCGAGCATGGTTTTCCCGGTACCAGGCTCTCCCTTTATCAATATTGGTTTTTCCAGCTTAATCGCTGCATTAACTGCCATCTGCAGTTCGTCCGTGGCTACATATTCTTTGGTGCCGGTAAAATTCATCAATCTAGTTCCACTGCGTTAAAAGTTGCGCGTATTGTAAACAGCAGGCTTTTATTAATACAGGAAAAATCGCTATCCCGTGGCGACGCTCGAAGACGGATATTGTCCCAATCGCTTGGGTAAGTTTTAAGAGTTTCTGGATCTTGTCAGAGTTACCAAACGGGACAGCATCGAGGCAACTATTTACCAAGCTGCGATGCGGGGCGATGCTGGGTCCTTTGCTGATTAGCTTGCGCTATCCATCCTCTAAAGATACAAGCCTAAATCGCTACTCTTCAGACACTTAGCTCAACCAACTTGCGACCACGTTCGGTGATATACCATCTGACGCCCTTACGACCTCCAACCTTCCCGGCCAAAGATTTGAGCGTTAAGAATCCCAGCGTCTTCATCATAGTCGATTCATCGGTGTCTGCCTCGCGACAGAGTCCAGTCATTGAACGGTAGATGAAACGGCCACAACCCAATGTCTTAAGCACTTTAGATGAGGCCGAATCCAACTCATCGGGATTCGCTTCCGCTGCCTCTCCGATCTCAGCAAGACTATCGTCCTCCGTTTCCGTATCAATCAGCGGCAATAATTCGTCTTGTAGCTGTTTCAAATGATAGTGCAGCATATCCACCTTATCACTGGTTGCTCGTGCCTCGGCCAGCACGTTGTCGGATACGGCTGCCATAAAAAAGCGTGGCGAAATGGCTACCGCCAGGCATATGGCCACATAGTTTAGAAGATTTGCCGGATCGCCCTCGCTGTCGACGATCAAAGTACTGCCGAATACGCTCAGCAAAAAAGGCACTAAAAAAGTAACCAGGATTCCCAGCATGACGCAGCGACGCATTACCGCAATATCTGCTGTCTGCTTTGGAGATAGAGTGTAGTAATTGATAATGCCACCGGCGGCGCCTACCAATAGCATGATGAAAACCAACGAACTAAAATGACCAGTCATGGCGTACCTCTTGATACTAACTTATTGTTTCGATGAACTATTTTGTAATGAAATGCTGATTCGTTGCCAAATTCAAGCAGAAAATTAGCCTGGGGGGAAGTCAGGAATTATTAGGATTGTAATAATTTACTTTAAGTATTATCTTTATCTATTTGTTTTTTATCTATATTAATCTTTATTTTGGTGTTAAGAAAGAGTGCAATCACGGCGACCAAAAGCGCCAGAATAACGGCGAGTATTAATGGCACGACGGCGCGGGCTGCTGCGCTACCACCAATGGTGATGGCGTCGAGCAGGATCACCACCAGCGCCGGGGCGAAGGAATCCCCCCGGGGGTTCGCGTACCATGGGGTCAGTATGATGGCCACGGTTACTGCCCTGAGTGAATAAGACAGCCAACGCGCCTGGCTAAAACGCGTCATGCGCCAGAAGAGTGTCAAGAAAATTGCGCTGGCCCCTAAATAGACAAGCCATATCAACCAATAGTTAGTTGCCGATTCCACTATGCACTGACCCATCGAATAATGTGTTCTTCATATCCATCAGGATGCACATACTCTTCGGAGATGGCCCGATCGGCGATACCGATCCCCGCCTGCTGCATCAGCGTTCGCGTCCCCGCTATCAGCGGATGCCAGGCATACAGCGGTTTGCCTTCGAAGCGCAGACGATAGGCGCAAGTATTTGGCATCCAGTTAATGTCGCTCATTTCTATCTGGCGAACATTCAAACAATCCGGGACTAACTCGGTCCTCTTCCCGTAACTAGTGCATCGACTGGTAGATTGCTCAAAATAGCGACAAACGACTCGAGTGTAGAATATCTCGCCACTCTCATTGGATAATTTCTTGAGGCAACAACGTCCACAGCCGTCGCACAGGCGTTCCCATTCTGACTCATTCAATTCAGTGAGAGGCTTTTCCCAAAAATTCACTGCCGCTGCATCCTGTTGCTTGCCCCTGCCCATATTAAAGATCACTCGCCATAATGCGGTTAAATTCAGACTCCAGGAGGTCTCGTCGCCAACCGGATAACTCCCCTGCCCAGGCTAGCGCACCAGAGCGCTCAAAACTACGAATGAGTTCCAGCAACTGCTTTTTTCTACCGAGCAACTCAGGAGCGATAAGTAACTCAGCCGCCTTTTCGCGAACAACCTGTTGGCATGCCTTGAGTTTTCTACGCAGAGAAGGTGCCAGCGGTGTATTCAATAGACTACGATCGATCTGTTCAAAGTGGGGCTCGTCAGCGAGCAGCATCTCTACCCAAGCGGCTCCATAACGGCCAACGATTTTTTTGTCCAACTGTGTCGCGGTCATTAACACCTGAACTGAAGGTTCCTCGGAATTAGAGAGTTGATCTGCAATGCCAAATAAATCACTGTCTTTGGCAATCCAGCTTCGCGGCTTATTCCTATTTCTAGATTCCTGCTCACGCCAATAGCAAAGTTTCTGCAAATAGTGCAGGCCCAGGTCGTTCAATCGCCAAGAATTGCTCAATCCAGCGTAAATTGTTTCCCATTTTTTCTTAACTTCATATTCTGCAGCCAGCTCTACTTGATATTTACATTCCATCTCGAACCACTTCAGACTTCCCTTATCGATTAGTTTTTGCTGCAATCGGCTTTGCAATGCTAATAGATGCCGCACATCAGTCGCCGCGTAGATTAACTGATTCTCACTTAGCGGCCTTTTCACCCAATTCGAACGAGTCTCATCTTTCGCCACAGCGATGTCCAATAGTTCGCCCACCAGAAATTGGTAGCTAACACTAAATCCAATGCCTAGGAAGGCCGCTGCTAACTGCGTATCAAAAATAGTACTGGGTACGCATCCGAGAAAAGTATGCAGTAAATTTAGATCTTCACTGCAGGAATGAATGACTAAAGTACATTCAGAGTCCTCTAACAAAGCCACGAAATGATGCCAATCATCAATTTTAAATGGGTCAATCAGATAACATGCGTCTTCGTCGGCTATCTGCAATAAGCCGATATTTGCGTAGAACGTATTGGTTCTTACAAATTCGGTGTCGAACGCCAAATAATCCCGAGTACTCCAGACCTTGCATAGCTGGTCGAACTGCGAAGCATCCTCGACCAATTGAAGTGGCATGCCATCAATACTATTCATCGCTTTAGGAGCTTTCCATCACCCTGCGACCTGCAAAGGCATGCGTGAGAGTGCCACCATCAATAAACTCGAGTTCGGCACCTACCGGGACACCATGTGCAATCCGCGTTACCTTGACGTTTGCTTCTTTTAATTGTTCGGCGATGTAATAGGCAGTCGCATCCCCCTCCACCGTCGGGTTACAAGCAATGATAACTTCTTCAATATCTTCTTGCTGTACTTTATCGAGAAGTTGCTTAATTCCCAATTGCTCTGGACCAATCCCGTCAATAGGAGACAGGTGTCCCATCAATACAAAATATTTT
>JADFOC010000258.1 GCA_022563075.1 Pseudomonadota bacterium | reverse complement strand
GGGGATGTGAAAGGAGATACCCTCCAACGAGAACTCTCCCTGCGTCATGCTGAGATTGTCCACGCGAATCATAGATAGCCTTTCTTCATGCCAAAGAGGCGGGCCACCATGAGCACCACGGCCGCCAAGAAGATCATCAGCAGAGAGATGGCCAGCATCTCCTTGAGGCTGCCGGCCTGCATCGCCAGGAATACAGCCTTGGCGTTGCTTTGTTGCGCGCGGTTAAAGGCCGTCTCGATCCAGGCAGTCGCGGCGGCGGTGCGTCTTGCATATTGTGCCGGGTCGGTGGCGGGTTCGGTCAGGGCCACCACGTGCACGCTGGCGAAGATAACACCATCGCGTTCCCACATGGCATTCTCAACGAATTCTGAAAATTCATCGCCTGCAGATTGTTGCATGATGGGCATCGGATTGCCGCCGGTTGAATAGCCAGCGCGCGGATAAAAAATTCGGCGAAACGCTGCCAGGCGTTCGTAGTCATTGAAACCACCAGCACTGGCGCGTTTACAGTCCAGCCAGTCATTGTCTCCGGGCGTCACGATAAAGGGCGCTTCGAATAGCTGATTCAGTTCAAAATAACGGCTTAGCTCTGCGTCCGAGCACGAGGAATCACCGCCTTTCACATCACCAAGATGAACGATCCACTGCAGGTCGGGTTGTGCATTGACGTGTTCAATCATCCGCAGGTATCTGATGTAGCCCGGGGGAGAGTAAGGATTGTCACCGAGCAGCGCGAATTGGTAGCTGTGGTAGTCGGTATTGGTGCACGCGCTGCCAGCCAGCACTATGCCTAACAACAATAACAGGTTCTTCATAATTCAGTGTCCATCGAATAAAAGCCGGCGCATCTTATTACCATCACACGAGGCGATAAATAGTACTCTCATATGCTTTTCTCTAGTAGAATTTTTACCCGACATCGAATTACAAAAAGCATCCGCCACTTACACCGTCAATAAATAAGAGCAGGAGCAGCATGATGGACATATCCGAATACGGCAGTTCCCCGCACGTCGATCCCCTGATAGCCCAATTGCAAGAGTACGATCTGTTTAAGCATGTGGTGGAGTTAGAGGCTTATGGATTGACCATCGTGCCAAAAGAGAAGATGGGTGTGGACGACGGTTTTGTCGAGCGCCTGCGTTCCGCGATCCTGGCTACCTGCGAGAAGCGCAACGGGCTTGAAATCGGTGACTATCGTACCGCAGAACCGAATGCGAAAGACATCGGCCGAAATTCCTGGTACCTGTTACAAGAAGACGACGTCTTCGTCGAAGCAGCCACCAATCCTCGGCTGTTAGCGCTGGTGCGTTGGTTATGTGGTCAGAGTGCGGTGCTCTCGGGACATACCTGGATAATCAAGCCCCCCGGTGGTAGAACCCATACCCTGCACAGCGATGCCCACGGCATCCCGCCCGGTGGCGGCAGTATCGCCCATGCCTGTAACGCGTCGTGGCTGTGTACCGACTATACCAGCGTGGAAGATGGACCCACCGTGTTCGTGCCGGGCAGTCATCGCTACGGACGCGCAACGCTGCCTCACGAAGAAAGTGTCGAGGACACGCCGTTCAACACGGTCCCTCTAATCGCCGAAGCGGGATCGCTGGCGCTATGGAATGGTGCCACCTGGCACGCTTCATTGCCGCGCACCAATCCTGGCCTGCGAATAACACTGGTGCAGATTTTCATGCGCATGCACATGCGACCGATTCATCTTTGGGAAAATGAGGTAGCGCCGGAACTTATCGAAAAATATCCAGAACTGAAACGAGTACTGGGTGAGCATCTCTACCCTTACAAAGAAAGCATCAGCGACTTCGATCGAGTTGCACCGTTCAAAAAAACCGGCACCGATCCGTTTGCCTAGAGCCGGTGAATCACCAATTAACAAGTGCTTGGCAAGCGATCAACAGTTGCCGGGAATAGTTCATGACTGAACCATCGATCGATCGTGATAGAAAACTGCCGGTAATTACCAAGCTGGCCTATGCCTCTGGTACCTTAGAGGAGTCATTAGTGCTGGTGATCCTTCCCATTACCACGGTTTTTTACAACCAGGTGATGGGGCTACCGATTTTTCTTTGCGGTACGGTGTTTATGCTAAGCTGGATCATCGATGCCATTTCCGATCCGCTGGTTGGCATTTTTTCCGATCGCATTCATTCTCGTTGGGGCAGGCGCCATCCCTTGATGTTACTGTCCGCCGCACCGCTGGGACTGTTCTTCTATTTATTGTTCCAGCCGCCGATGGATCTGTCTGAATCACAGCTGTTCTTCTGGTTCGCTTTGAGTTGGGCAGGCATGGGTCTGGCGAAGTCTTTCTATATGGTTCCCCACACGGCACTCGGCGCCGAACTTACCGATAACTATGACGAACGTACCTCGGTATTCGGCTTCAACTGGATGGTGCACTACGTCGGCATGGCACTGCTGGGGTGGTTCGTCTACAACCTGATCTTCCCCACCACCGAAGGATTCGACAATGGGCTGCTGAATGCCGAGCGCTATCAGCTGTTGGGTATTTGGGGAGGACTGTTCGTGTTCTCGGTAGTGCTGTTCTGTACATTCTCCACACTGAACCAGATTCCCTACCTGCATCGAGTGGGAAATCGATCTAGCGAGAATATGTTCGAATCGATCAGCGATACCATTCACGAATTATGGATACTGCTACACAATCGATCCTATTTCGCGATCATCGCCTGCTGGTTGATTATGTCTATCTCCGGTGGCGTACTGGCATTCAGTCTGACCTATTCTCTGCTCTACGGGTTTGAATTCACTACTGAACAGATCGCCTACCGTGAATACCTGCGCCTGCCCGGCGCGCTGTTGGTGATTTTCTCATCGGTGTGGGTGGTGCAGAAACTGGATAAAAGGTACACCTTGATAACCGTCACTTCTTTCACGGTGTTATTACTCGGTCTACCATTTTGTTTACGGTTGCTGGGTTTGCCGCCCGCGAATGGCACCACGGCGTTGTTAATTTTATTCTATGGCTGCTGGACCATTGCCTATTTCTCCTACCCTATCGTATCGATTGTTATCGATTCTATGTTGGGCGACATCGCCGACGAGCATGAACTCATAACCGGCAATAGATCGGAGGGCTTGATTTACTCCTTTCGCACCTTCGTTTATAAGGCAACTAGAGGTCTTGGTGGTTTTCTTGGTGGAATCGCACTCACGATGATCAATTTCCCCGACAATGCCACGGTGGAAACCATCGAGCCGGAGGTGGTCACCGGCTTGGCCTGGCTGTCCGGGCCGTTGTATATCTTCTTTGTCGGCAGCGGTCTGCTGTTTGCTTTTCTGTATAAGATCAATCGTCAACGTCATACCGAAATTTTGCAAAAATTGCAGCTAAGAAAACAAGGTTAATGCGCAGTCACTCCATTCCGATCCCATCGCAGTCAGCACGAAGGTGAGGCAGAAGAAGCAAGACAGACTAGACCAACGTTGGTCCTTAGTAATGTATAAGAGCTTCTCACCGAAGCAATTCTGCCCGATCTATTATCAACCTTCTAATCCCTGGAAAGGCGCCTCGGCAGTACCAAAAGAATTTAGTTACCGGCGATAGCCAGTTTCTTCAACTGAGGTTAACTGAAATCACAATCCGTGGAGTGGTGCTCCGATAGTTGCTAACTGCGTGGAATAGGTAACTGGGGAATAGCAATAGGCACCCTGCCTTCGGGGTCATGCAGTGGGTGGGTCGTCCGGCGCGTTGCGGCTGAGCAAAAAACAGCAACTCACCTCCATGTTCATTGCCGCTCGATCCAGGATCCACATAGTACGCGGCTGAAATGAGACCTTTGTGATTGTGGGGCCGTCCGGTTAAGCCGGATCTACTGACCATGCACCACATGGACGTTACCTCAAGTTCGGATTTACCCTGCGCTACTTGTGTCAGGTGCTTGGTCATTTCTCGGGCAAAGTGCGCCACTGCTAGAAAATCGGGGTCATCACTCAAATGTAGATTTGATTTCGACAACCACTTGTTAGCAAAGAAGGACTGTCCGGATTTAAGGTTGCTAACGACATCCGGAATTGTTTCTGACATATGAATAATTTTCTCACGCAGGCGCGCATTGAGGGATTCGTGGTCTGGTATCTGCACAGTTACGAAAGGGAGTCTTCCCTGCCCTGCGATGGTGACTGTGTTGGCGTTCTGTTTCATCCTTAAAGGGGTACTTGGGGTAACTCTGGCCTTGCTAGCCTTGAAGAATTAGAAGATAAATTCGTGAGAGAAATACGCACAACGGGTTGCGGGGTAGGCTAGTTGCCGTCTTGCGCGTAATTACGCCCTAGATCTTGGCCCAAACTTAGATCGGCGCCGAGTCGTTCGAGGTGGGCGGCTAACTCGGGCAGTGTCTGTAGTGAACCGGCCCGGTATTCTCCTTTTTCGGCGATAAACCAGGGTGTCTGGCCGCGGTCGTTGATGGCATTAATGTCGGCGCCGTTGCTAACCAGAAACGATATCAATTGTGCGCCACCCAGGTAGACGGCGCCATGTAATGCAGTCTGGTTCTTGCCGTTTCTGCTGTTGATGTCGTTACCATAGTCCAGGCATTTCTTCACCGCCAACAAGGCCGATTCCTGCAAGCGCACATTGCTGTCCTCAAACCAACGACTGTTGTATTTGTCCTGGCCTTCCACAAAATCCACTCCCGCGGCAACCATCAACGGCGTGGTGCCGTCTTCGGA
>JADFOC010000257.1 GCA_022563075.1 Pseudomonadota bacterium | reverse complement strand
CCAGATGGCACCGAAGAATTGATCTTGTCGGTTCCGGATTACTCCTTCAACTGGCAATTGAGCCACGAGTTGGCAGAGCCGATGTTCGTGCCTAAAGGGACTCGGATTATCGCCACCGGTGCTTACGACAACTCTTCTCAGAACGAGTTCAACCCTGATCCCGATTCAGATATCCATTGGGGTGAGCAGAGCTGGGACGAAATGTTCATGGGGTTCTACGAATGGAAAGAGGTAGCTCAGGGCGGTTCCGACTAACACCGACTAGACCTGAATCAATAAAAAACCCGACTACTGCACAGTGGTCGGGTTTTTTTATAGGGATTTATAATATTTGGCTATAGTTACTGTCCACGCGGCGCAGGAGGCGTCCAATCACAGCCTGCGCACTCCGGTGACACCTCATTTTGGCCGAGTACCTCAAAAATGAAATTTCGCCACACTGCATTGGGTTGCCACACCGTATTCATATCGGCCTTGGCTTCGGCGACCGGTATGTCGTCATAGACCACCCGATAAAGAAAACTAAACGCGGTGGCCCTGGCATTCCCCTGGCAGTGCAATAGCGTCTTCTTGTCGGTGTTACGCTGCATTGAATCTGCGAATGCATAGAAATCATCCGCTAGCGGATTGTCAAAAGCCACCGGCACCTGCATGTATTCCATGCCCAGGCCCTTTACTACCTGGTCCTCGTCGGCAAGGGCGTTGGGATGATTGGTAAAGGCGATGTACACGATGCGCTCATACCCCTGATCGGCCAGCACCTGAAATTGCTCCAGGGTGGGCTGACCAGCACTGGCGAACTGTTCGCTGTACTGGCGAAAGTTGATGATTTCATCCAGGGCTGGATCGACATCTTCCACCCCATAGGCGGCTGATGACAACAGAACCGCGGCTAGCAAGCTCACTACTGAATTATTCATTGTCACTCCGAATCTTGTTTCAATTTTCCATTGGTGGTGTATCACTATAGCAGACAGATCGAGTCCAGGCTCATCGCATCGCACACTGGCGCCGTATTGGATTTGAAGGAGAAGATCCTGTTATAACCCAGCAAAATCGTGCCACATCAGGTGGGTGACATTTCGTGCCGAAACTAATTTTCTATGCAATGAATCCAAGGGACGATTCTCGCGCATCATAAGCTAAACAGTGTAGAAAAATGAGGAATCTTGCATGAATGCGGCAACTTTTCCGCCTGGCTTTTCCGAATAGCCTACAATTGTTTTTTACAACAACATCGCAGTGCCAACAGACGTACGGAAGTTACTGAAGATTTTGCGCAGCAATACGAAGTACTCACAGAGAAATACGATTCAATTTCAACAGCGCAAATCGATCTGGAGCAGGCCATGTCACAACTCAACGAAAATGAGGTCGCTGTCATCACGCTCTGTTACAGTTTCGGGTATTCCCACAGTGAGGTGGCTGATATATTGAACATTCCTTTAGGTACGGTAAAATCCAACATCAATCGGGGCAAACATAAACTGCGACAACTATTAACCGATGCAACCCTGGAGAAGGCTTCTTGAATATTCAGCGAGAGAATGCGTGCCTGGATGGCCTATTAGCTGATTCTGCAACTATTGCCGACTGTGGTTTTAGTGCTTCAATTCACCAGCAGCTAAGACAATCCAAGACAACTCGAACGAAGATATTTGCCATGACGACAGTCTGTTGGTTGGTACTTGCCGTGATATTTACTACGCCACAATCCATTGCCGATTTTTTCGCCTACCGAGTAAGCATTATTGCATCGCTCGATGCGCTAATTAATCAGCTTCCCCCGGCTAATTTCTCTACTTCCCAAGCCTACCTAGCCTATTCCTGCCCCTGTTACTGGCGGTGCTCTCCGTCGCTAGTTTTCAGTTAGACGAGAAAGCTTCACCGAAGCTAATTCTAATGTAGAACAGTTCGGCTGCTGCTTCAGTTGATGACGAGAATATCAGGCAGCCTCTCGGTCAAGCATATCCCTGACCTTATCGAGCAAGGCAACGCGACCGTAAGGTTTCTGAATAAAGTTGATGCCTTCATCCAGCACGAAATCGGTATGGATAGCATCGCGAGAATAACCGCTGGCGAACAGGATCGGCACGCCTGGTTTAATGTCGGCGATATGCTTCGAAACCGTCTTGCCACTCATATTTGGCATCACCATATCGAGGATAACCAGATCGATATCGGCCGCATGCTCCTCGAATACCTGGATGGCATCGTGGCCATTAGCCGCAGTCAATACTCTGAAGCCACTTAATTCCAGCATCGCTTCGATGGCTTCTCTAACCAGATCATCATCATCTGCCAGCAGCACCGTTTCGGTACCCGTTTTGAGCACAGTACTGACACTGGTTTGCACAGTCTGTCCAGTACCCTCAATTTGTGGTAGATAGATTTCGATGCTGGTTCCTTTGCCAACTTCACTGTCGACTTGAATGAATCCCTTATGCTGTCTGACAATACCGAATACAGTGGATAGCCCAAGGCCGGTACCCTTGCCCAGTTCCTTGGTGGTAAAGAAGGGCTCGAATATCTTCTGTTGAATCACTTCATCCATGCCGCTGCCGGTATCGGTAACACGTAATCTGACGAAGTCTCCGCTAATTGCCCAACGATTTTCCTGGCGATGATTCGCATCGACTGTGATCGAGTCTAACGCAATCAACAAGGTTCCAATATCACCCATGGCATCACGAGCATTGATGCAAAGATTCATTAGAATCTGCTCTACCTGGACTCGATCCGCCCTGATCATCAAGGGCTTGGAGAAGGACTCAAAATCCAGCTTGATATGCTCTCCAATGATTCGACGAATTAGATTGAGCGACTCATCGATAGTACTGTTGAGATTGATATCCTCCATCTGCAGTACTTGATGGCGACTAAATGCCAATAGTTGACTGACCAGCCTTTGGGCTCGCTCACCTGCTTCTAGCAGACGCTTCAAGTCAGATTGCACATCTGCGTCGGTAGACTTTTCCACAGCAGTCTCGGCGAAGATCAGCATCGCCTGTAAGGAATTATTAAAATCGTGAGCCACACCTCCAGCAAGCTGGCCCACCGCTTCCATTTTCTGAGATTGAATAAACTGTTCTTCCAGTTTCTTACTCTCGGTCACATCACGCGCGATAACAAAGGCCAAGCCCTCACTCACGGGCGTGGTATGAACCTCCGCCACACGCTCTGATCCATCTGCTTTTCGGTAGGTAACTTGTTCCAGTTCTGCACGATTTTCTGTGCCTCTTGCACTGTTCAAGATGGCATTGCTGTGTTCCGGGGACACATCATCAATGCAGAGCTTCTGTAGCTCATACGCCGGTAGTCCGGTCAATAACTCGGCGGCCTGGTTTACCTGGAGGTGTTTACCGGTCAAAGTATCAATCAGGAATACAGCATCGTTTGAGCGTTTAAACAGCGCACTGTACTGCCCTTCACTGGCATCCAGCGCTTTCTGCGTCTTTTCACTGTTTTCGATTTCGCGCGTTAGCTCTTCGACTAATTGGCTTTTATCGGCCAATGAACTACTGAGTTGTCTAAGCATCATCGTTATCGCCACCAAAGCCATCGAGGCACAACAAAGAAAGGCCATCATGGGGGACAACCAATCACCCAGAACATTCCCGGACAGCAGTGGCTCACCAGATTCCAGCGCGTGCTGATATTGTTCAATCCAGAATCTTGCTGAAATGCTTGCTATCACCAGCAGCAGGGAGGCCATTGACGCCTTGAAGCCATACAACAGCCCTGAGAAAATAATCAAGGTATACAAAAACACAAAGCTCAGTGGTGTAGCGCCAAAGAAGTAAAATTCTGAAATGGCTAGTCCGTAGATCATAGCCAACGGGATGAAAGCGCGAATGTGGTAGTTAACAGATTGTTTTGCGCAGGCGAACACGATGCCAGCATAGACCAGCGCGTAAATTAGGGCCAAGGCATAGCGCTGTGTTCGAATTTCGGCAATGAAGGATATCGTTACACTGATGCCGGCAATGACCACCAGGGTCCACAGTATATTGTTTAACATATGCGCGCGGATATCCCGCAAATTTTATGAGTTTGCCAAGAGCATAAATTGTTCCATTCGAGATAAACTAGATAGTAGAATCGACAGGTAGATTTCGCGTGCTGACTTCCCTTTGCACACGAGCCCGTCATGAGATCGGCGGCGATTATAAACGATTCATTCTAGTTTGATTGCGTCAAATTGTGATTTGATTGCAGCAAATTGTTACAGCGGGTATTTAACGGCTGCACGATTCTTAGTTTACGCGACTGTGATCATCAGCTAAGTGGTTGACTTACCGAGATGAATTTATGAAACCACGAAAATAGGTGGTTGTTTATAAGATTCTGTCTCAGCCCTGGCGAAGTAATCGATCCGGGCAGGAGATTTGTGGTTTTAAGCGCCCCACCTTAGAAAATTCAAAAATTCCCGGCGGTTTTTAGGCCCATAGGTCAGAAACGAAGGCTGGGGATTCTGCTGATAGGCCAGCTTTTCCTGCGCAACCAAGTCAACTGCGGTCAAGGCTCTGATTTCTTGCTGGTCGATTGCGTAAGGTAGCGCCGCATTCAGGCCGAAGACCTTACGCCGCAGCTCGCTAGTGAGTGCGGTATAGCCGAATCGCTCCTGAAATTCGGTGGAGATCTGGAAAGTTCTGAATGCCTGAATCTGGTCCTGGGGTGAGCCATACCAGATTGAATCCGTGCCCCAAAGT
>JADFOC010000256.1 GCA_022563075.1 Pseudomonadota bacterium | reverse complement strand
GAGGTGGCGGCCCTCACCGGAAAGAAGGTTAGAGAGCCCAAATCGAGCTACCAAGAGGCGGGCGCTCCCATCGCGGAGCAGGTCAACATCAGCGTAGTCGACCCGGACCTGTCTCACTCACATAGAAAGGAAAGGCTTGTTCGAGTGGCAGTGGCAGTGAATCTGTCTGGATCTGATCGGAAAAACTGCTGGGGGCACGGGAATCGAGTTGCGCCAAACTGACCGGTGTCTGCAGATTAAAGATCAGCAGGACAAATACAAAAATGAGTGAGATAAGACGTTGCATACTCATGTTTATTCGACCAGTAGGAATTGAATATTATTACCGATAATTAGTTTGGGTAATCAATCTTGATACCGATCAAACACCAGACAGGCATTGGTGCCACCGAATCCGAAGCTGTTCGACATGATCCTGTTCAATTGCACGTCGTCGTGACGCTCGAGCGCGATGGGCAGGCCTTCCGCTGCCGCATCGAGATTTTCGATATTGGCTGACGCGGCAATGAAATTATGCTGCATCATTAACAGACTATAGATTGCTTCCTGAGCACCGGCTGCTCCCAGCGAATGACCACTCAGTGATTTCGTCGAGTTAATGACAGGCACAGTGTCTTCGAATACGCTGCGAATGGATTTCAGCTCCGAGATGTCACCGGCGGGTGTGCTGGTGCCGTGTGTATTGATGTAATCGACAGGACCTTGCAGATTAGCCATCGCCATGCGCATGGCCCGCGCGCCCCCTTCACCCGAGGGAGCCACCATATCATGGCCGTCTGAGGTGGCACTGTAGCCAGTAAGTTCTGCGTATATCTTGGCGCCTCGAGCCACGGCATGGTCCAGCGCTTCTATCACCAACACGGCACCACCGCCAGCGATGACAAAACCATCGCGGTCGGCATCGAAGGCTCGGGATGCTTTCTCCGGGGTGTCGTTGTATTTAGTGGAGAGCGCGCCCATCGCATCGAACATGTGAGACATGGTCCAGTGTTCCGATTCACCGCCGCCGGCAAATATCAGGTCCTGTTTTTCCAGTTGAATCAGTTCGGCCGCGTGCCCGATACAGTGTGCGCTGGTGGCGCAGGCAGAAGAGATCGAGTAGTTCACACCCTTGATCTTGTATGGCGTGGCCAAGCAGGCAGACACGGAACTGCTCATGGTGCGGGGAACTCGATAGGGCCCGACTCGGCGTATGCCCTTGTTACGCATAATGTCTGTGGACTCCAATTGGTCTTCAGGGGATTCCCCACCTGATCCGATAACCAGGCCGGTGCGTTCATTGGAGACCTGAGATTCGGACAGATTGGCATCGTCTATGGCCTGTTGCATAGCGATATAGGCGTACGCGGAGCCGTCGCCCATGAAGCGTAATACTTTTCTGTCGATCAGCTCTGCCGTATCAATCTGCACAGAGCCGCTGACCAGGCTGCGCATACCGACTGCTTCATATTCAGGATTGAAACGGATGCCACTGCGCCCATTCTGGAGTGAATCCAGGACCGCGTCTTTATCGTTGCCTAAACAGGAAACGATACCAATGCCAGTGACAACTACGCGCCTCATAAAAATCCTTTAAAACTGATTACCGCTAAAATGTCTGATTGGGAGTGAACAGACCTACTTTTAGACCCTTGGTTGTATATATAGTTTTGCCGTCCACTGAGACCAGGCCATCGGCGACGCCCAGAACCAGCTTGCGTGCGATGATGCGGCTTATGGACAACTCATACACGACCTTGTGGTTGGTTGGCAATATTTCTCCGGTGAATTTGACGTCTTTAGCGCCAAGTGCCCGGCCTTTACCCGGCAGGCCGCTCCAGCCCAGGAAGAACCCAACCAGCTGCCATAAAGCATCCAAACCCAAACACCCTGGCATTACTGGATCACCCGGGAAGTGGCAGTCGAAGAACCATAGATCGGGTCTAATATCCAATTCGGCGATAATCTGGCCGCGGCCGTGTACGCCACCGTCGTTGTTGATCTCGACGATGCGATCCAGCATTAGCATATTGCCAACAGGCAGCTTGGCATTGCCAGGGCCAAACAATTTACCGTAGCCGCATTCCAGCAAACCCTCGAGATCATAGGAGTTTTGGGGAACGAAACTACCATTCTTTGGTTTCATAGAGTCTTGCTGCCCTCCAGGGCGGTTTTGGCAAAACATGCGATATTATCGCGCTGCGGCCAAATAATCGATAATAAATTAGAATATCAGTGTGTGTGCCTAGTGCGCGCATTAGCCGTTCTTTATTAATAACGACAATTATTTGCTAATATTACCGCCTGATTTTTAAGGTGAAGCGTCTATGATAGTGCCAGTCGTCCTAGCTGGTGGTGTAGGTTCTCGACTATGGCCGGTATCGAGAGCGCTACTACCCAAGCAATTTATCAATTTTCCGCAATGGCAAGGATCGCTGTTTCAAAACACCTTGAGCCGGCTCGACGAGCTTGGTGATATTGACGCACCAGTTGTGGTGTGTAACGTAAACCATCGTTATCTGGTGGCTGAACAGCTCAGACAATTGGGCAAAAACCACAGCACCATCCTGCTAGAACCGATCGGCAGAAACACAGCCCCGGCGGTGGCACTTGCCGCGTTAAGCGCGCAGCAGAACCATGCAGATCCGCTGCTGCTGGTGTTGCCAGCTGATCATGTCATCCCCGATCAAGCGGCTTTGCATGAGGCAATAATTAAAGGCATGAGGCTTGCACAGCAAGACCAGGTAGTTACGTTTGGCATAGTGCCAGGTGCACCAGAAACAGCTTATGGATACATCGAAAAGGGGGCATCGCTGGATGACACATCTGCTTTCAGGGTAGCAAGCTTCACCGAAAAACCGGATTTAAAAACAGCCGAGGCTTACCTGGCCAGTGGCAACTACTTTTGGAATAGTGGCATGTTCATGTTTACTGCTTCTCGCTTTCTACATGAATTGAAACAGCACGCACCGGATATATTTGACAGTTGTCATGCTGCCTATGCAGCGCTCGAGCCTGGAGATGACTTTCAATATATCTCGGAATCGATTTTTTCTGAGTGCCGCAGTGTATCTATCGACTATGCCATTATGGAAAAAACCGAGAGTGCCGCGGTAATCCCGCTGGATGCAGGTTGGAATGATCTGGGCAGTTGGGATGCGCTCTGGAACGTGCAAGAAAAAGACAGTGAGGGCAACGTCACCCATGGTGATGTGTTTACCGAAGATGTAGCCGGTAGCTATATCGAAGCACAGTCTCGCTTAGTCGCTGTGGTCGGCATCGAAGATGCGGTTATCGTGGAAACGCCGGACGCAGTGCTGGTTGCCAGTAGGTCAAAGGCCCAAGCGGTCAAGCAGATCGTGGCACAACTCGAAGCTGGCAAGCGCGATGAAAGCATCAATCACAGCTTGGTTCATCGTCCCTGGGGCTCTTTCCAATCTCTGGCCAGGGGCGATGGGTATCAGGTGAAACACCTGGTGATTAATCCCGGAGACTCCCTGTCGCTGCAGACGCATCAGCATCGATCAGAGCATTGGACCGTCATAAAAGGGGCGGGCTTGATCACCTGTGACGACAAGGAATTTATGTTGCAAGCGAATGAATCCACCTTCATTCCACTGGGCAGTAAACATCGCCTAAGTAATCCAGGTAAGGTTCCGGTTGAAATTATAGAAGTACAGGTAGGGGACTACTTGGGCGAAGACGATATCGTTCGCTTCGAAGACCAATACGGACGTGTCTCGTAATCCGATAGCAACCGAAAAATAATTCACTAGAAGGACGTCAGCCGAAGATCCCATGTCAATTATTAACAAGTGTTTGTTTCCAGCAGCCGGCTACGGTACCCGTTTTCTACCGGCCACCAAGGCCATGCCAAAAGAGATGCTGCCCATCGTCACTAAACCGCTGATTCAATATGGCGTCGAAGAGGCGATGGAGGCTGGAATCACCAGCATGGCAATCGTCACCGGTCGTGGCAAGCGTGCGCTGGAAGATCATTTCGATATTAGCTGGGAGTTGGAGCATCAGATTTCTGGCACTGACAAGGAGGCGCTGCTGGTAGATATCCGCCGCATCATGGCCGAATGTACATTTTCCTATACGCGTCAGCACCAGATGAAAGGCTTGGGGCACGCCATACTGACTGGTGAAACCCTTATCGGGGATGAAGCATTCGCGGTGATTCTTGCCGATGACTATTGTGTGGCAGAAGGTGATGGGGTGTTAACGCAGATGGTTAGCTTGTATCAACAATATCGGTGCAACATCGTCGCCATCGAAGAAGTCTCCGCAGACGTCGTCCAACACTACGGCATCATTGATGGTGACGAGGAAGCAGACGGTATTTATCGGTTGCGAAACATGGTCGAGAAACCAGCCCCGGAAGATGCACCGAGCAATCTGGCCATTATCGGCCGCTATATTCTAACTCCCGATATCTTCGAAATAATCCGCCATACACCAGCGGACAAGAATGGTGAGATGCAGATCACCGATGCGCTACTAACTCAAGCGAAGCAAGGCAAAGTTATCGGCTACAAGTTCAAGGGACGGCGCTTTGACTGCGGCAGTGTCAAAGGTTATATCGAAGCGACCAATTACACCTATGCCCAACAGAAACCCTAGCTCTACAGAATTTCCGAGGGTAATACGATTACAAACATGACCAACGAAATCACCTGTTTCAAGGCCTATGACATTCGCGGCCGCATTCCCGATCAACTCAATGCAGAC
>JADFOC010000255.1 GCA_022563075.1 Pseudomonadota bacterium | reverse complement strand
GGTAGCCGGGTCGCCGACTTCTTCCAGGTATTCCAGATGACCATGGGCATGTCCGGTTTCACCTTCAGCGGTGGAGCGGAACACAGCTGACACGTCATTATAACCCTCGACATCCGCCTTTTGCGCAAAGTAGAGATAGCGTCGATTTACTTGTGATTCACCGGCAAATGCGTCTTTTAAATTCTCTTCAGTTTTAGAACCTTTTAACGACATCTTTTATCTCTTATCTTACTAATATTTATAGATTATATTGTGTAATTAGAATAAGTCTAATTCGTCTGAAGCTTTACTCTAGTGACATGCTGCTGTCAACTTATCCCGCAGCGTGAAACATGCATGCATAAACATTTAAACGCTGCTGTCAGCCAACAGATAAAATGCTTGCCCAGCGCTATTTCAGGTACCGGCCACATCTTGATAAATCATACAATCTAATTTTTCGAGATGCATGGAATACCTGTAGATCTGTTATGATAAACATCTTGCCAACAAAAAATTTTCATCAACAAACACATTATTGATAAGATTCCATCCAGTAAGCTATGGGGGGGGGAATGCCGTGTCGAAGAAAAAGACTGATTTTGATTTTGAAAAGGCACTTGTAGAGCTAGAGCGATTGGTAGAAAAGATGGAACAAGGCGAGCTCGGTCTGGAGGAGTCTCTCAAGCATTTTGAACGGGGTATCGCTCTGACACGTACCTGCCAGAAAGCACTCACTGAGGCGGAGCAGAAGGTGCAGATTTTACTCGATAACAACGGCGAGCAGCAACTCAGCCCCTTTAACACGGAAAACGAATAAAAAAATAAACCACCATGCCTTTTTTAGAGTCGCTACGGGGCTACCAATCCAGAGTAGAAACAGCGCTCGCACACTGGCTACCGGCAGCTGATATCCAACCCGACCATTTACACCAGGCCATGCGCTATGCCGTGCTCGGTGATGGGAAACGCATTCGTCCGGTGCTTGTCTATGCCAGCGGCGAAGCTTTTGGCGTCGATCTTGCTGTCCTCGATGGCCCTGCCTGTGCTGTAGAGATGATCCACGCCTACTCATTGATCCACGATGACCTGCCAGTGATGGATGATGATGATCTGCGCCGCGGCAAGCCCACAGTTCACAAGGCCTTCGATGAAGCTACAGCCATTCTGGTTGGTGATGCATTGCAGTCCCTGGCATACCAACTATTGAGCGGTAACCAGGAGGTAGTAAATGGTAAAACTCAATTACAAATGCTAAACGTCTTGAGTGAAGCCGCTGGTGCCGCAGGAATGGTGGGAGGGCAATCCCTCGATAATGAGGCTATTGGTCATGATCTGACCCTGTCGGAGTTAGAGACCATGCACAGCCTTAAAACCGGTGCGCTGATTCGATCCAGTGTCGTTTTGGGAGGCATGAGTCATGCTCAGGCCAGTGAGTCTCAGCTGGGCGCGCTAACACAATATGCTTCCCATATCGGCCTAGCCTTCCAGATCCAGGATGACATCCTGGATGAAACCAGTGACACCGAAACTCTGGGCAAACCCCAAGGGTCAGATCGACAACAGAACAAGCCCACCTATGTGTCCTTGCTGGGTCTGGACCAAGCCCGCGACAAAGCTACCGAATTGGCAGATCAGGCTATCGCATCACTGAGTGGATTTCCCGGTAGTGCAGATCGGCTTCGGGAATTGGCCTTTTATGTGGTCGAGAGGATCCATTAATTGACGATTTCCTGACACTGCTTTACTTTACACCGCACAGGAAGTGCAGAAACAGTTGAAAAGATGCGTTACTAGAGTTGAAATAGACTAATGCTTGACGAAATTCCCATAATACGCCCGGATACGCCGCTGTTGGATCAGATTGATAAGCCGGCAGACCTAAAACAGTTAGCGCTTAATCAGCTCTCCCAATTAGCCAATGAGTTGCGTCTGTTCCTGCTTTATTCTGTGGGCCAGACCGGGGGCCATTTGGGAGCTGGACTCGGTGTGGTGGAATTAACCATTGCACTGCACTACGTGTTTAACTCGCCCCAGGATCGGCTGATCTGGGATGTAGGCCATCAAGCCTATCCTCACAAGATATTGACCGGTCGACGCGATCAGATGTTGTCGATGCGTCAGGCGGGGGGCTTGACTGCGTTCCCCAACCGAGAAGAAAGCGAACATGATGCCTTCGGTGTCGGCCATTCCAGCACATCAATCAGCGCGGCACTGGGCATGGTGATGGCGGCGCGCATGCGGGATCTGGATCATCACATTATCGCGGTGATCGGCGACGGAGCCATGACCGCGGGACTAGCATTTGAAGCGCTAAATCATGCCGGGCATCTCGATGACAATATTCTGGTAATCCTCAACGACAATAATATGTCGATCTCACATAATGTCGGCGGACTGTCCAGCTACTTTGCCCGCATGTGGGCCAGCAAACCTTACAATTTTATTCGCACCGGCGGTAAGCGGATGCTTTCCAAGATCCCTCCTGCGTTCAAGGCGGCTAATCTGGCTGAGGAATACATGAAGGGAATGGTGTCACCTGGCACTCTTTTTGAGGAAATCGGATTCAATTACATCGGCCTAATCGATGGTCATAATACGGTCGGGTTAGTCGAGATACTTAACAATATTAAAACCCTGCGCGGTCCTCAATTACTCCATGTGGTGACGCAGAAGGGTAAGGGCTATGCGGAATCTGAAAATGATCCATTTGGCATGCACGCCATGAGCAAAATTGGTGCATCGACAAAAAGTAGCAAAAAGGTTGACCAAGTTACCGCAGCAACGCAGGTAAGTGGAAAAATAGAGCCAGAGAAGAAAGTAGACAATATCAAACTAAGCAAAAAAGCCAAGAGTTCTTCCCCCAGCTATTCTCAAGTGTTCGGCGAATGGCTTTGTACTATTGCCAAGCAGGATGACTTGGTCGTGGGCATTACTCCGGCGATGGGTGAAGGCTCAGGCATGAAGGAGTTTGCGCAGCAGTTCCCTGATCGTTTTCATGATGTGGCTATCGCCGAACAACATGCACTAACCTTTGCCGCTGGCATGGCTTGTGAGGGTCTCAAACCCATCGTGGCCATTTACTCCACTTTTCTGCAACGAGCCTATGATCAACTGATTCATGATATTGCCTTGCAGAAGCTCGATGTCTTGTTTGCCATAGATCGAGCAGGACTGGTGGGCGAAGATGGTCCGACTCACGCAGGCAGCTTTGATTTGAGTTATTTGCGCTGTGTACCCAACATGTTGGTGATGGCTCCCAGTGATGAAAACGAAACCTACAAATTACTGTCTACTGGCTACCATCACCAAGGACCTGCCGCCGTGCGTTATCCGCGCGGAAAAGGGCCGGGTAGCAGCGTCGAGAAATCGTTGAAACCAGTGCCGATTGGTAAAGCCGTGATACGAAGGGAAGGCAGGTCGGTGGCGATTCTGGCCTTCGGCAGTATGGTCGCACCGGCATTAGCGGCAGCCGAGACTCTCGATGCGACCGTCGTGGACATGCGCTTCGTTAAGCCCCTGGACGAAGAGCTGATTGGCGATATGGCTACGGAGCATCAACTCATCGTAACCATTGAAGAGAATGTCATCATGGGCGGCGCAGGTTCTGCGGTGAATGAATTTCTGTTGCAAGCCAATTACCGCATACCGGTGTTGAATCTGGGTTTACCAGATGAGTTTCTGGAACACGGCAAAGTCCCGGAAATGCTGGCAGCAGCGCTTCTGGATAGCCGCAGCATCATCGACGCAGTTAAAAATAAATTGAAGACGTGCAAGATTCAGTCTGAAGTCGTATAACGCCTTTACGCTGTATTGATGGTTTCATTGAGCGATCATCACTTCGCCCGAGTTAGTTTGTCACTACCCCAATTTGGATTGCATAGAATCAATTTTAATTACGGGTACTTTCTATTTTTGTTGAGATTAACCGAAGATTTTACCAGAGTTCAATCCTGGACCTTCTACTCGTCCCGAAGCTTATCCAGATGTCTGCACAGTTGGTCTGCCCCATCCAATAACCTGGGTGTATGCCGCTGTAAAAGATCAGGCGGTATGAAATAGAGATGATGGTTTTTAACCGCCTCGATTGAGGGCCAATTTTCCCAGTCGTCTAGCCATTCTGGCCGGGCGGTATCCATGCCGCTAGCAATGATAACTTCCGGGTTGCGGCGAATAACGCTCTCGATGCTGATCTTGGGTGCAATGGGAATTGCATCGTTAAAGATATTGGTACCGCCGCAGAGTCGAATGACATCGGAAATTAAATGTGCACCATTGATCGTGAGTAATGGTTCATTCCAGACTTCATAAAAAACGGAAATGTTTTTCTTGTTTTGGTAGGTTTCTCGTAATTCCTGGTAGCGGTTGATGAAATTGGTTGCTGCCTGATTAGCAATGTTTTCATTGCCCGTTAATAAACCATACTGGCGAATAATTTCGGCGACGTCTTCGAGCCGGCGAGGTTCGTTTACGTGTACCTTCAAACCCAAAGACTTAAGCCTGTCGATTGTTTCCAGGCCATTGCCACTACCCCAGGCTAAAATCAGATCTGGCCGGACGGCGACGATGTTTTCGAAACTGACTTTGTTGTAACTTCCTATTAGCTGAATCGATTTTGCCGCTTCAGGGTAATCGCTATAGCTGACTACGCCCACAAGCTGCTCACCCGCGCCGGCCGCATAAATCAGTTCGGTGATATGCGGCGCCAGGCTAACAATTCTTAGTGCTGGACTCGACAGCACCAACTCATCTCCGAAGTCGTCCA
>JADFOC010000254.1 GCA_022563075.1 Pseudomonadota bacterium | reverse complement strand
CACGATGTCTTCACCATTCCAGCTCCACATACTGTACTCGTTCAACAACAACGGCAGCCCACTGAGCTCTGATGTATAGAGTAGAGGGTTAAGCATCACTTCAACACAGAAGCGATAGCCTTGCCCCAGGAATTGATCGCGAATGACGGCCAGCTGTCTCTCTTCGACTCGCTGTAGTTGATTGAAAATTTGCTTATTTACATCGTAGAGAATGGAATCGTAGTTTTTCTTTAACCAGAATAGTCGCTGATCTCCAGCCAGCGATTCCGATGATCCCTTATTGCGAGCATCGGACAATCGCGATGCAACACCGGCAATTTCATCATCAAGCTGTGACCTGACGAATTGGAGAATATGTTTGATGGTGGCAAATTGCAGAAAACAAATTTCGTCTTCTCTGAGATCTGTTTTAACCCGATGGATAAGAACAGTCATCACATCCAGATAACTTTCTCTGAGTTTCTCGAAGAGACTGGAATTGTCCCAGTGTTTGGGCTTGGGGACGGCTATCTGAGGAACAAGTAGTCCTACCAGCTTCTTAATGTCAGATGAAAATCTTTTACTGAGCTTTATATCAATATGATAGTTATCGATGCCTTTGGACAGCCTATCGATAGACAGCTCTACCGACCGGGTTTGATCAACCATCTCAAAGATGTTATGGCTTACTTCAGAATTCATAGTGACCTGCTAATTGGGGCCTTACCGAGTCGTCTGGCTTCTACAAAGTATGATCGGCTTCTCATTCCTTCAAATTTGACTGAAGATAACAGATATTTGTATCAGAATTGTGAACCAAAACACAATATACAGAATGTACTTAAAAATCAGCCATTTGTAGTCATCTCTTCTAAAGAGGATCAGTTGCGGGGTGAAATCAACAGGTAGGGGAGTGCAGCTCGTAAAGACACAAAATGTTGTAGTCATAGGGCTTAATTCACTAATAATTGGATGTGGATCTTAAAGCTTTCCAGCCACCGCACTGCCTTACGTTTTTGCATCCAGATCAGCAGCGGTGAGAGGAGGCGGCGATAACCACTGAATGCAAACTCCAATTCCAGTGTTAAATTGAGTTGAGAATTGTCTTCTGCCGCATCGATGTAGCAGTCATAGGTAACCCTGGACCCGGCATCATGGATGATAAAAGCGATATGTCGCCATGGCTCCCAGTATGCAATGGTCCAATCTTCATGCAAAGTGCCTGATTGCAGCCGCACGCGGCTACCTCTGCCGGTCTCACCCTGGTTCAAGCGAACTACCTTGTCTACACCGGGTATCCACTTTATCCACTGGTCAAAATCGCCAAGTTGACTCCACGCGGTTTGCGCAGGATCCAACAGTGGTTCATGGGAACCAGATAAAGGCAAACGTATCGATATCTGCAAACTGTGGGTTCTAAGCGTATTTTGAGACATTGTAAATTTAATTGATAAAGAACCGATTGATACGCAGCTTAGTAATCTCCAGAGTTTTGGCTGGCCAAGCTAAGCACCACAGCCATTAACCAGGTGCCCTGACGAGAAGTCACCGACCGCAATCTTCAAGTTTACAAGTTTACTTATGGCGTTATCGATGACTAATTTGCAGCCAAATTCGAAATATCACAGATGCATTGGATATGATGCTGATAAGTATAGTAAAAATTCCTGACCCATTGTTTATCAAGCGTGCCAACAAGTTGTAGAATCTGAGATTTGAGATGCCCGGTGGTCGCTTGAAGCGGGGATAGGCTACCTGTTATAACTATTGGGTACCCAATTCGCTGTTGTGGTAAGGTTGATGGTAATAAACGCCATCCATTCAATCCGCCGCTGACCCCCGCGGCATCGATCAGTAGGAAAGAGAGATAACCATGAATCCTGAAGACAATGGTAGAAGAAAAATCCTCAAAGGCGCTCTCGGTACTGGCATATTAGCCGCAGGCGTAGCCACCGTTCCTAATCTTGTGCTACCCGCGCTGGCACAAGGAGAGAGGCTGGTACCTTTCACCGATGTGCCCGACACGTTTAACCCAACGCCGGTTCGACCCAACGCCACTCATTTCCAAGACACGCGCGAAATCACCACATATTTCACTGACAACGATGACTTCTATCTGGTTCAGCACTATGGCCAACCGGAAATCGATAATGACTCCTACCGCTTGAAAGTAACCGGAATGGTGGATAATGAACTCGAATTTTCATTACAGGATTTAATGGGTAAAAACATTATCGAACAGCAAGTCGGTTTCGAATGTGGCGGTAACAGCCAGCGGCTGTTCCACGGACTCATCGGCAACGCAAATTGGCGAGGTATTGCGTTACAAAGTATTTTGCAAGAGGCTGGAATTCAGGATGGTGCCAAGGAAGTAGTGTTTTTTGGTGAAGACAAATCTATCGAAGAGATTCGCGGTCGCGAAGTTGAAAAGGCGTTTGCTCGAAGTCTTTCAGTCAAAGACGCCATGAGGCCAGAAAACATGATCGCCTTCGAGATGAATGGAGAGCCGCTTCCTCATTACCATGGAAAACCAGTTCGCTTACTGGTGCCAGGATGGTATGGAATAGCCAACGTCAAATGGCTGACACAGATTCATGTGCAGAATACTCGCTACATGGGTCGCTTCATGGGCCGCGACTACGTCACTCTAAAGAAGATAGATGTGGGAGGCGAAGAAAGATGGGTAGAAAATTCCGTTACTACGATGAACCTGAAGTCTTCAATCATTCGAGTGAGTGAAATGGGTGGGCGATATCGCATTCAAGGATTTGTTTTGAACGACGGCACACCGCTACAAAGCGTGGAGGTAAAAGTGGATGATGGTCCTTGGGAAAGTGCTCAATTTAATCCGCGTTCAACAAAATATTCTTGGAAATTGTTTAGCTATGATTGGAACAATGCAACGCCTGGGGAACACACAATCGTGTCTCGCGTTACCGATATAAACGGAAATGTACAAGCGACTCAGGAAGAGCTGCC
Source organism: Pseudomonadota bacterium (assembly GCA_022563075.1). Taxonomy (GTDB): domain Bacteria; phylum Pseudomonadota; class Gammaproteobacteria; order Pseudomonadales; family Pseudohongiellaceae; genus UBA9145. Next base: position 1,816 of record JADFOC010000254.1, on the reverse strand, counting down.
AGAAAAAGTCAGCTACTGGGAAGATTATGGTCAGTTTCCCAGAACTGTTCGGATTTAGTAATCTGTAATCACGTGCGCCAGTTGGTCTATTACGTTGGTGCCAAAAGACTCAACTTTAGAAAAATCACTTAGCGGATTTATACTCACCCGCCAGTGGATTGACTCCAACGACGGATTGGAACTCATCTTCTGGCTGGCGTCAGAGCAAGGACCGCTTCGCTTACGACTCACTCACCAGGAGGCGGTCTGCTTCTTTCCGACGTGGCAGCAAGATCAGGTGAGGTCTGTTGTTTCCAAACATGCCACTCAAAATGAATGGCGAGTAAAGCCAACCCAACTAAAAAACTTCAATCATGAAAGTATGTCGGCGTTGTACTTCAAGAGTCAACGCAAGCTCTTCGACTGCAGAGATAAACTTACGGCAATCGATGTCGCTGTAGTTGAAACCGATATCAAACCTACTGATCGATTCTTAATGGAACGGTTCATTACTGGAGCAATCAATATTTCCAGTGATACCCGGCAAGCCAATGGCTTCAAGGAAATAGTTTCTGGCGAGCTTTCTACTACCGATTTTAGGCCAAGGCTAAGCGCCGTTTCGATTGACATAGAAACCGACTACCAGGCGAGCACACTGTACTCAATCGCACTGTATTCTGAGGATACTGCCGTTGTTTTTATGATTGGATCTGAACCAGATCAGATCAGCGCTCTGCAAGGCGGCGGCAGTTTATCCTTGAATTTTTATCCCGACGAGCGGCAAGTGATCGATGCGTTTGTCAATCAGATCCGATTACTCGACCCGGATGTAATCATGGGTTGGAATGTGGTGAACTTTGATTTTCGCTGCCTGCAAAAGTTTTGTGAGCGCCTTAAAATTCCCTTCGATCTTGGGCGAAACGATGAAGCCATAATCTGGCGCAAGGCGAGAGAAGGTAACGATCGTTTCTATGCGCTGGTGCCAGGTCGTGCCATATTGGACGGCATTGAGCTCATGCGCACTGCTACTTACCAGTTTGAAAATTTCTCACTCGAATACGTAGCAAGAAAGCTGCTGAATCGCGGCAAGCTAGTTGATGATGTGGACCAACGTGGTGAAGAGATCACTATGCTGTTCAATAATGATAAGCCTGCCCTGGCACGCTATAACCTGGAAGATTGCCGCTTGGTCTGGGACATTTTCAAAAAAGAAAACCTGGTAGCTTTCGCGATCGAACGTAGTCTACTCACCGGGTTGGAGTTAGACCGCTATGGTGGTTCGGTGGCGGCTTTCGATTTTCTCTACCTGCCGCGGTTACATCGAAAAGGATTTGTTGCTCCCTCACTCGCTCAATTAGCCACATCGAATACGAGCCCGGGTGGCTATGTCATGCGATCTATTCCAGGAATCCATGAAAACGTGATCGTGCTGGATTTCAAGAGTCTGTACCCTAGCATTATTCGAACATTTAATGTGGATCCCTTGGCGCTGGTTATAGGGTTACAGGAGGCGGATGCGATTAGTGGGTACGACGAAGCTTGTTTCTCCAGGACAGAATTCATCTTGCCAGAGCTCATTGAAAAACTTTGGTCAGCACGAGACAACGCCAAAGCTAATAAGAATGTGGTGCTTGCACAAGCCATTAAGATCATCATGAATTCGTTTTATGGTGTGCTCGGCACTTTGGGTTGTCGCTTCTTCGATTCGAGGTTGGTGAGTTCAATTACAAAACGAAGTCACGAAATCCTTATCGAGAGCAAGAATTACATCGAAGCCGCAGGTTACCAGGTGATATATGGCGACACGGATTCTGTCTTCGTATTGTTGGGTGCGGCG
>JADFOC010000253.1 GCA_022563075.1 Pseudomonadota bacterium | reverse complement strand
GAAACCCAGGCTTCGATTAAGTCTTTGTTGAGTAACAATGAGCAACTGACGCAAGAAAATCGATTCTTAACCGCACAATTGCAGCAACGCGAGCCTTCGGCGCCAGCGAGTTTGTGGTCATCACTTGAGCCTGAATTGCAATCGGATGCATCGGCGACCAGCGGCGTTGACAATCCACAAGATGAATTCGGACTTGCCAACGAAGATTGGCGACTGGATAGGTAGACTTCAATTCTGCCCACAAGCCGAACAATCTCGGCCCGTTAACCAAACCATTGCCACAGAACCGATTCTGAAGACCATCGAATTCAAGGATTCATCACCTGGGTTAAGTGCCTAACTGGATCAATGGTCTGAATTGTGTTTGCTTTTAAAACACCTTCGGGCAACAACTATCTGAGTCAAAATCAAGCAGTAGATGACTTGAAATATTCAACGATGCTATGGTTGGCAGTATAATTTACCGCACCATCAGATTCACTCGGTAAAGCCGTAATGCAATTCGTGAAATATCTGTCTGCATCTTTTTTGTTCCTGAGCCTGCTGTCCTGTGGCAACGAGTCGGTCTCTCTCTCGTGGCTACAGCCCGGCAGTACCGTACTGGCTTTCGGTGATAGTTTGACTGCGGGTTATGGGGCAAATCCGCAACAGAGTTATCCATCGGTATTGGCGCAATTAGCTGTACTTAAGGTGATAAACGCGGGTGTTTCAGGTGAATTGTCTGCAGCCGGGCTAAACCGCTTGCCCGCCTTGCTGGATCAGCACACACCGCTGCTGGTGATTCTCTGTCATGGTGGCAACGATTTACTACGCAGCACCGGCAGCGGCGCCGCCAAGTCCAACATCCTCGCCATGATTGAATTGATTCGCGAGCGCGGGTCTGATGTACTGTTGGTCGGGGTTCCGCGACCGGGGATATTTCTGTCGACTGCCGAGTTTTACCATGAGATTGCCGATGAAACCGGAGTTGCCTACATGCCAGATTTGATCGAGAACGTGCTTTCCGATACCGCGTTAAAATCCGATGCGGTTCATCCAAATGCGGCTGGCTATCAATTGATCGCCAGTGAAATTCACAACTATTTGCGCAATGCAGGTGCTCTGTAACTATGTGGTATTTCTACATTCATAGCGCGATCCTGCTCAGCCATGAACCAAGAATAAATCCGCCACTGTACCTGTCCAGTCTTCCGATCATTCTTGGTGGAAGAGGAGTGTCCAGATTTTTTGACACTAACATGTCAGGCTTGCAGAAGGATCACGGCTAAAACACCGGTATTCCACTGTTAAGGAGAGCAACGTTCATCTAAGAATTCTACTATTCTACCGGATTGAGTTAGATCTGGCTCTGATGATCTTTGGCGCCGTTAACTGGAAGAAAATTTAAATTTGCTGTCCCACAAAGACTAGATAAACAAAATACCCTGCTAACAGGAACAGGCCTTCCATGCGGCTTAGACTCAGGTTGGTCCAGGCAAAAGGCAGTAAGATAAAGGAAAAAAGGATCATGATAATAAAATCTGCCACCGCAAATTGATCGCCGTAGATTGTGCCAATTATTGCGGTTATCCCTAACACGCCCAATATATTAAACAAATTTGATCCGATGATATTGCCGATAGCGATATCTGTCTGATGCCTGAAAGCTGCCACCAGTGAAGTAACTAATTCAGGAATGCTGGTGCCCACAGCAACCAAGGTTAGACCAATCACTGCCTCACTAATCCCTATTAGCCGCGCAAGCGTAACGGCATTGTCTACGAATACCCGACTACCGAACACTAATAAGGTTATGCCGACAACTATCAACAGCATATTCACGGACGTCTGACCCGCTGCCTCAATCGCTCGTGCTGGATGGATTGTCAACTCCTGAGATTCGAATTCTGAACCTGCCTGGCGGTAGCTGTAAATTAGAAATGCCAATAAGCCGCTGGTTAAAAAAAGGCCATCAGAATAATCGAGTCGATCGTCCAGCAGTAGAAAACCCATTAATAACGAGGCAGCAATCATTAAAGGTATCTGCTTTTTCACCAATTGACGCTCAATCCGAATGGGACTGATTAGGGCCGTTATGCCCAGGATGAGTCCAATATTAGCGATATTGGATCCGATGATATTGCCAAGCGCCAGTGCACTGCTACCTGAAGTGGTAGATTGAATACTGACGGCTAGTTCTGGTGCGCTGGTGCCAAAAGCGACTAAGGTTAATCCCACAATTAATGGGGAGACCCCCAGACGAATGGCTATTCTGCTGCTGCTGCTCACCATCAGTTCGGCGCCGGCAGCCAGCATGATGAAACCACAGATGAGGAATATTGAGGGTAGCAGCATGGCAGACCTTTGGCGATCAGGCTAACGCCACCGATTCTAAATTGACATAACCGATGTGTTAGTTTATGAGCGCTCTCAAAGTTTGACGATCATCTTGCCGAAGTTTTTGCCGCCGAATAAACCCAGGAAAGCATCAACGGCATTATCAATACCATCAGCCAGTGTTTCCCGGCTTTTGATCTTTCCCTGCTTGATCCAAGCGACCATTTCTTCCAGAAATTGCGGTCGCATGTCAGCATGATCCGAGACTATAAATCCATTGATACGTATTTTTTTACCGACGATTAACATCAAATTATTCGGGCCTGGTTGCGGTTCAGCATTGTTATAGCTGGCAATCATGCCGCAGGCGGCGATGCGACCAAATGGATTCATCGCCGTGAGTGCTGCCTGTAAGTGTTCACCGCCTACATTTTCAAAGTACACATCGACGCCATCTGGCGCCGCCTGGAGCAGGGCGCTGGTGAGATCACCACAGGTTTTGTAGTTGATGGTTGCATCTACACCACACTCATCCTGCAACCACTGAGCCTTTTCATCACTGCCGACGCTGCCAATCACGCGGCAACCTTTGAGTTTCGCGATCTGACACACATTGGCACCAACCGCACCAGAGGCGGCGGAAACAAAGACAGTTTCGCCTTGCTTGGGTTCGCCGTATTTGGTCAGGCCAACGTAGGCGGTTAGTCCCGGCATGCCCAGGGTTCCCAAATAGAGTGAGATTTGTTTTGGGTCGAATGGCTCCAGCTTGTTGACGGCGCTCGCCTTGGCCACGAACTTGTCCTGCCAGGCAGCTCCGTTCAACACGATGTCGCCTGCTTGCAGAGAGCTGTCAGCCGATTCGATGACTTCACCAACAGCCGCACCATACATCACTTCATTCAAGCCATAAGGCTGGGCGTAGACAGCTTCGGCGCGCATGCGACCGCGCATATACGGATCGACCGACATATAGTGGTTTTTCACCAGCACTTCTCCGTCCTGGGGTGCCGCTAATTCAACTTCCACCAATTTAAAATTTTCCTGGATCGGCATGCCCACTGGTCGACTGATCAGGTGTACTTGTCTAGCGGTGTAATTACTCATAATTTTCTCTTGGAATGTATCATTCAGGTAGTGGTTGCTTCAGCAGCACTAGAACTCCGATGCTGCATGACGATTACCGCTATTAAAATCGCCGCACCAGCAAAATGATAATAGATTGGGAAGGGGGTCCACATCAGTAGCACCGCACTCAAGAACAGCGCGGCGGCGGTCAGGGCATTAATTTTCGTCTCTAGATGCCAAGACAATATACCCGCCATCGCATACAGGCCCATGCATGACCAGACAAAGACTTCGATGCGCTCCGGCCAACTGCCGTAGATTAAGGGTGAATAGGCAAATAGCACCGGCACCAGGTATAAGCCTTTGGCCACCTTCCAACTGGTAAGTCCAGTGGCCATGGGTGGAGTGCCGGCGATGCCAGCGGCGGCAAAAGAGGCCAGACATACCGGCGGAGTGACATTACTGTCTTGAGATAACCAGAAAATAATCAGGTGTGCACTGAGCAACATGCCGGTTAATTGGCCAGGATCCAGCAATTGCTCACGTAGGAGTTGTTTCGATTCCAGCGGCATCTGCTGTAGAGCAGTGAGCGGATCACCGCCAAATAGCCCGATGATTGCATTGACATTGGCAGGCAGGTCGACCGCTTGTAAGGCCTCAAGTAGCTGTGCTTGAGTAAGCAAATCGAAAATCACTGGTGCAGAAAGAGTAGCTAAAACGATATAGGAGGCTGTTACTGGCAGGCCCATGCCTATAACCAGGGATGCCAGCGCTACCAGAACCAGTGTTATTAAGAGACTGCCTCCAGCCCATTCCGCGATCATCAGAGAGAACGCATTACCAACCCCGGTGGTGGTGATCACATTGATAAAAATGCCAACTGCAACCAGCAGCAGGGCAATGAACACCATGGTTTTGACGCCGTCGACAACGGCATCGAAGATATCTGGCAGGCGCATGGGAGTAGGGGAGATCCAGGAAGCGCCAATGACAGTGATGATGGCAAAGGCAGCAGAAGTTGTCGGTGTGCGACCCGCTACCAGCGTTCCCACCAACACACCCAGAGGAATGATGAAATGCCAGCCTCTGGCTAATACGGCAGAAACCTTTTCGGTGTCTGCGTGTGAAGTTGGTGTTATGCCAAGGCGTTTTGCTTCAATTCGAACGAAATAGGAAACGGTTAAAAAATAGAGTAACGCCGGTAAAGTAGAGGCGGCAATGATGGTCAGGTAGGATATTTGAGTGTAGCTGGCTAATACAAAGGCACCTGCCCCCATTACCGGCGGCATCAGGGCGCCTCCAGTTGAGGCAGCGGCAACCACGCCGGCCGAGAATTTACTGGTAAAGCCCGACTTCTTCATCATTGGTATGGTAATTACGCCATTCGACACAGTAT
>JADFOC010000252.1 GCA_022563075.1 Pseudomonadota bacterium | reverse complement strand
ATTCAGGTCAAAGTCTGCAAACTCAGTGGGGTCCGGTGATACCAACTGAATATTACGCAGGTGCAGCCACTGCTCGGTAAAATTATCGATCAAGGCATTGGCCTTGTTATCCGAGAGCATTCTGCTTACCTGTTGTTGCAACATTCCCGGATCTCTTAGCTGTCGGGATTCTGCAATGTTTAACAGTTCTTCATCGGGAATGCTGCTCCATAAGAAGAATGAGAGCCGCGATGCTAATTCCAGATCGGATATCTGATAACTGCCAGTCTCGATCGCAGATCGTGGTTCACGCAATTGACGGAATAAAAACTTCGGACTCACCAGGATTCGGCGAATTGCCATCTCGATTCCTGCATCGAAATCCTCATCTTTACGACCGTCGCGATAAGCCCCTAACAGGATTTGTATTTCCTGGTCCGCAAGGGTTTGACGATAGGCCAGCCTGCCGATCCTATCTATTATTTCTGTAGCACAGATTTCTTCGTCCCGGGTTTCACTACTGGCCGGTCGACAACTGAAAATCTTACGACGAGCCGGTGTATCACCACGGCTCAAATCACCATAGGGGCCACGTAATTCGATTCTGTCGATACCGGTTTTTTCGACGCGGTTGCCGGCATATTCGTAACTGGTGATTGCATAGTGGGGACGCTGCATGCCTTCGGTGAGCGAACTGTCGGCAACGAAGTTTACTCCCAGGGTTGCCGGCCCGGCTTTGGCGAAGAAACGCACCTCGATGCCTTCGACATCCGGTCCGGTTCCCCTCTCTTCTCCCGCTTGTCGACCCACCTGTATCTGCTCAATCCTTTCGCCGTTGAGTCGAATTTCCATCTCGTTGGATTCATGCAGTCCGCGAATCACGCCGTTATAGGTGCGCAGCAAGAAGATTCGAACCACGTATTCGCCATCGACTGGAAAATAGTGTCGTATCGAGGTGCCCCCGCGTGAACCAAACGGCAGATCCTCGCTTACTCGCACATCCTGGCGCAGGTACTTGTCCACCTCGAAAGTTTCCGTCGTCGGGCTAAGCCCTGGATCACCCACCGCAAGACGGCTGATCTTGCGTGCCGCACTTAAATAACGCTCGGTCAACATCGGTGAGACCGAGAGTACGTCCGCTATGTTATCGAATCCATATCCTGAATCATCTGCTGGCAGTAACACGGTCGCGTCGTAATCGAGATCTAAAATATCGCGAATGGCATTCTTGTATTCGGTACGATTCAAGCGGTGAAATGCTGGAACCCTGCCAGGATTAGGCTTGACTGCCGCGGCATCGTCCAGGTTGTTCTCCAGAAACGCGAGCAGGCCCTGGTAGGTACTCTCATCGGGACGGGGCATCTCCAGGGGTGGCATCGCCCGCGTATGTAATTTCGTGATGACTCTTTCCCAGGCTTCGGCTTGCGCGGGAATAGTGTCGATGCTCAGCTGAGGCATCACCAGCCCGCCATTGGCTAGCTGATCGTTGTGGCAGAAAACACAGTATTGATCCAGCACCTGTTGATATTCAGCTACCTGGGATTGGGCGGCGAAGGGTTCAATTACCGGGGTAAGAGGCAGGATCAATAGCAATCCCAGGAGGGCTATCGAAATGGCGGTTTTAGGGCCGGTGAAAGTGAATTTCCACATGCGCGGCTTGCCCATAAATCAGTCCCCTTGCGTGTTTCGCCTGTTGCGGTTGGTTTCGCAAAAACACGTTCATTTTTAGGATGTTATCGTCACCAGAATATAGCCATTCCCTGCTTGTATGTCAAAACCGGGAGTGATAGTGTCAGCGGGATACCTGGCGAGGAACCACGATCTCCGACTAACAATAAATCGCGCTATGAAGCCCTCTAAAATTTCCCTATTGAACAATTGTTTCAGTTCACTATTGTTGGCAACATTTTGTATGGGTGCCATCGCCCAGACTGCGCTTATCGAAGCGACGAAGGATCAAAACCGAAACGCAATATCGGAGCTGTTACAACAGCAAGTCGATGTCAATGCACCGCAGGGTGATGGTGGCACCGCCTTGCACTGGTCGGTGTATAGAAATAATCTTGAAATTACTGAATTGCTGCTGCACCACGGCGCCGAGCCAAACGCCACTGATGACCATGGGGTCACCCCGCTTTCTCTCGCCAGTCTTAATGGTAATCCGTCTCTGGTTCGATTACTGATCGATGCCGGAGCAAACGTCAATATCGCCAGGACCACCGGTGAGACCCCGTTGATGATTGCCGCCCATGTCGGAAATACAGAAGTTATTGAATTCCTGATCAGCAACGGAGCAGACGTAAATGCCCGGGAAAATATAAAATCTCACACCGCGCTGATGCTGGCTGTTGCCGAAAATCATCTAGATAGCGTGCAACTTCTCATCGAGCATGGTGCAAATAGCACGGCGCGATCGGTCAATGACTACACTCCACTATTATTCGCGGCACAGAAAGGCCACATCGAAATTGCTAAGCTGTTACTGGCAAGTGGCGCCAACGTTAACGAAGCGGCTCCTGATGGAATTTCGGGAAATACCAATGCGCGCTGGAACCTGATCCCCGATACCGAGGCGAGCACGTTGTTGGTTGCAATCGACAGCGATCATGAAGCGATGGCGCTATTCCTGTTACAGCAGGGTGCCGATCCGGATCTGGATGGGGCCGGGCGTACCGCATTGCATTCGGCCGTACAGCATGAAATGCCGACCCTGGTACAGGCGCTCCTGAATCACGGCGCCAATCCCAATGCCAGGCTCACCCGCTACATGCCGGTATTCTCCAGGGTCATCCTGATCGATAATGGCCTGGCGATTGAAAAACTCGGTGCTACACCGTTCTTTCTAGCGGCTGGATTCGGTGATCTGGAAATTATGGATATTCTGATCGCCGGTGGCGCCGATCCGTTTATTAATTCTGATGATTGGACCACAGCGCTGATGGTTGCAGCAGGCGTCGACTTCGTTGAAGGCCAGGACAAGTACAACAGGCGCTGGTTCGATGACAACGTGGTGGCGCTGCAGGAGTCTGCCATGTTGGCGATTAAAAAATGCCTGCAACTTGGCTTCGACATCAATGCCAGAAATCAGAAAAATCAAACCGCGTTACACGGTGCTGTTTATCTGGGCGGCAACCAACTGATTTCCTATATGATTGAAAACGGTGCCGACATCAATGCCATCAACGATCGCGGGCAAACCCCCTGGATGGTCGCCAGTAAGGGAGAATATCGAGCGGGTTCACTGCAAAAATTACCTGCCGTTGCGGCCCATCTCGAGATATTGGGTGCCGACCTTTCACTGGGCGAGGACCTGGGGCGCTTCTACGCGCGGGATGCCAGGGAGAGGGCCGAAAGAGAAGCACCGCAGCGATAAAACCCAATGGAGTATAAGAGCTATGTCAATTGGAACCCACACCTTCATTTGGCGAAAATTATCGCCCTGCTAACACTGAGAACCTTCTGAAATCCGCAGCTTTCCATCCTCTAACAACCATTTTTGAATGGTTTGTAATTTCAGCCCTAGCCTGCATTCGTAATTCAAGCGACTACATTGGTATTGCCGCGTGCACGATGGTTCTTGAATGCGACGCCGGGTACATATTCAGGTCCTTCCTTTGTCCAGCCATACATCACGTTGCTACCGACTAATTTGGCGAACTCCTCGCCATGCGTTCGATGATTTCCTCACTCAAGAGTTCTCGATAGGCGTCCTGTGGTCGCAGATGGGATGAGCACCAGTACTAGATAAAGATCATACGCAGCCCTTCTGTCGTACGATTGAAGGCACCATGTCAGGTATTTCCATGCCAGACCACCAGCGAGCCTTTCTTGGCATCCACTGCTACGACACCCTCCGGGTCAGTCACCCCAAGATCTCCAAGTGGTTCTCGCTTCGCGAGTTTTGCCAGCACCTCGGCCTGAGTCTGATCGCCATAGCCAAAATTTTCTCCCGGGGTCCGCTGCCTCATGAACTTGTGACTGCCGTAGTAGGGGGGTCAGGTCTTGCATGTTAGCGTTTTAAAAGTCTATTGCTAACATGCAAGACCTGACCCCGGGTTTGTTTTTTGGCTCAAGGTATTGTTTCACCGCGGGCTGGATGGCCATGGTAGCTGGACATCGAATGACCAGTCCGGATAGTGCTGTTCATCTAGTGGTAAACGGTGAATTCTACGGCTACCGCGAGATTCGTGAGCAACTCCGTGCCAGTGGCTATCAATTTGCTACCGACAGCGATAGCGAGATCGCCTTACACCTGTACCAACAGCGCGGCATGCAAGCCACGCACGAGCTACGGGGATAGTTTGCCGCCATCATCTGTGATGAACGGCAACGGGTAATGATCGCCATTCGCGACCGCTTCGGCATCAAGCCGCTCTTCTACGCGGTGGTCAACGGCGATGTGTTTTTTGCCTCTGAAATCAAAGCCATGTTAGCCTTGGGTGTGCCGGCCAGGTGGGATCTGGAGGGTGCCACCTCAGGATTTAGCAAATCCCATGAGCAAACCGAGTTTGCGGGCATCAGCACCGAAAAGGGGTCAAATCTTCACTTAACACATAAGAACACGATTCACTCTTAGTATGTTAAGTCAAGATTTGACCCCTCTCTGTCTTCTGGCCCGTGCAGTTAAGTCGCAATCTGTTAACGCCGCTCCACAATCGCCGCATCGACCAGGCGGCCAAATTCTTCACGAAAGCCTCCACCGCTGGAAGGTGATACCTGGGCCATGATGACGATGATGGTTGCCTGCACGGGATCGATAAAAAAGCGGGTGCCGGCGGAGCCATCCACCAGATCGTGCCCT
>JADFOC010000251.1 GCA_022563075.1 Pseudomonadota bacterium | reverse complement strand
AGTTCTAGTTGAATCTCCGCGATGTCACGTATCTGATGCTGTTGCAGAGGGTGAAAAACTACCATTTCATCGATTCTGTTCACAAATTCCGGAGAGAAGTGTCTTGCCACCACATCCAACACGGTGCATTTTACTGACTCATAGGCTTCGTCAGCCACTGAGCCTGCTGCCATGAGTTCCTGAATTCGATCGGAGCCGAGATTCGATGTCATCACTATCACCGTATTACGAAAATCCACAGTTCGACCGTGACCATCGGTAAGCCGACCATCATCCAATACCTGCAGCAGGATATTGAAGACATCTGCATGGGCTTTCTCCACCTCATCCAGCAAAATTACCGAATAAGGCCGGCGCCGCACTGCCTCGGTTAGATACCCGCCTTCTTCATATCCAACATATCCCGGGGGTGCTCCGATCAACCTCGCCACGGAATGTTGTTCCATGAACTCAGACATATCGATTCGTACCATCGCCTGGTCTGTGTCAAATAGAAATTCTGCTAAAGCCTTACACAATTCAGTTTTACCTACGCCGGTTGGACCCAGGAATAGAAATGATCCATTGGGTCTATTCGGATCTGATATTCCAGAGCGTGCTCGACGCACGGCGTTAGAGACCGCCGAGATGGCCTCATGCTGCCCGATCACCCGCTTATGTAATGCCTCTTCCATGCCAAGAAGTTTTAGTTTGTCCTCTTGCAACATCTTACTAATCGGTATGCCTGTCGAACGTGATACCACATCGGCGATTTCTTCTTCGGTGACACGATTTCGCAGTAGTTGCTTCTCGGCTGCCTCAGCTTCTGCAGCCAGCTTTAATTTCTTTTCCAGTCCTGGAATCACACCGTATTGGATTTCTGACATTCGTGCCAGGTCTCCTGCACGGCGAGCAGACTCCATGTCATGCCGAGCTTTCTCCAGACTACTCTTGATCGATTGAACAGCTTGCAGTGACGCTTTTTCGGCTTTCCATATTTCTTCAAGATCGGCATATTCTCTTTCCAGATCCGAGATGTCTTCCCGCAGTTTTTCCTTGCGCTTCTGCGCAGCAGGATCTTCCTCTTTCTTAAGAGCTTCTTGCTCGATCTTGAACTGAATTAATCGTCTCTCCAGCTTATCCATCTCTTCAGGTTTCGAATCGATTTCCATGCGTATGAGACTGGCGGCTTCATCCACCAGATCGATGGCCTTGTCGGGCAATTGTCTGTCGGTTATGTAGCGCTGTGAGAGTCGCGCCGCCGCGATAATGGCGGAGTCAGAAATGTCGACACCATGATGCACCTCGTAGCGTTCTTTAAGGCCCCGAAGAATAGCGATAGTGTCTTCTTCCGACGGCTCCTCAACCAATACTCGCTGAAACCTGCGCGCCAGCGCGGCATCTTTTTCGATGTATTGCCGGTATTCATCAAGTGTAGTGGCTCCCACACAATGAAGTTCACCTTTAGCCAGAGCTGGCTTTAGCATATTGCCGGCGTCCATGGCTCCCTCGGCCTTGCCCGCACCTACCATGGTGTGTAATTCGTCGATAAACAGAATAATCGAACCTTCCTGCTTGGAAAGTTCGTTCAACACGCCTTTAAGACGCTCTTCAAATTCTCCACGAAATTTGGCGCCAGCGATAAGTGATCCCATATCGAGCGCGAGAATTTTTTTGTCTTTCAAGCCTTCCGGTACTTCGCCATTGACTATTCTTTGTGCCAAACCTTCGATGATGGCCGTCTTGCCGACACCAGGTTCCCCAATAAGTACGGGGTTATTTTTCGTGCGCCGCTGCAGTACCTGTATGATTCGTCTGATTTCCGCATCGCGTCCAATGACGGGATCCAATTCACTGTTTTCGGCACGCTCAGTCAGATCCACACAGTATTTTGCCAGGGACTGCCAGGAATCCTCGGCACCTGCTTCAGTCACGTTTTCTCCACCGCGCAGATTAACGATGGCATTTTCCAGTGCCTGCAACGAAACACCGAAGGAGTTAAGTAGTTTACCCAAGGCACCTTTGTCGTTCATCGCCACCAGCAAGATGGTTTCACTGGAGACAAAAGTATCGCCCTTCTGTTGCGCCGATTTATCGGCCTGCTTGAATAGCTTGGCAAGGTCGTTAGACACCGATATCTCACCACCGCTGTCGGGAACCTGAGGCAGATCAGCGACAATCGCTTGGAGCTGCTTATGTAGCTCACGGAGGTTAAAGCCGGTTTGTGAGAGCAGTGGCCGAACCGAGCCCCCTTGCTGATCGATCAGTGCCAGCAACAGGTGAGCGGGCTCGATAAAATTGTGATCTTTACCGAGGGCAAGCGACTGGGCATCCGCCAGCGCTAACTGGAGTTTGCTGGTTAACTTATCTATTCGCATAGTGAATACCCCGCTACAAAGCACAGACTCCGCAATGGACTCCGAGCTGTGTGTTTCTTGTATAACTGATTCTATTAATTGGGTCTGTATAGGGATATTTCAATGGAGGCCCCGCAATTATTGAATTCAATCAACTATCGGCCAAGTGTGAAAGCCTGGACTCGAAGTCGCATTATGCGTTCTATTACTATCAAGCAAAGACGGCAACAGTTGCTATTGGGTCAATTTAGAAATAAGTCGCGAGATGAATTTCGTGTGCCTCGCGGTAGTACCACAGCAACCGCCGACTATGTTGGCCCCTTTTTTTATCCAGTCAGCGACGAATTCGCAATAATTATCTGGAGATAGATCTTCCCTTAAAGTCAAGCTACCATCGTTCTTTCCGCTGCCGTCTAACAACCAGTCTTTGGGAACTTGGGTGAACGTATTTGCATAGCCGCCACAATAGTCGAACTTGGCTGACGCCAAAATCGTCATGGCATCACCGATACGTTCCGGCAAACAACAATTAACGAGGACGCCAATCGGGGCAATTGATTCCAGTTGCGATAGTGCATCCTCGATTGATTCACCACTGCGCAGACAACGCACATCTTCATCGTGCAGAGTCAAAGCAATCAAAACTGGCTTGCCCGTCTCTGCGGCCGCAGTGCCAGCAGCTAATGCCTCCTCAATTGTCGACATGGTTTCACAAAGGAAAATATCGACATAGGGCTCTAACAACTTCGCCTGCTGTTTGTATAGAGGCTCGATTAGCTCTCTCTTCAAGACTCGGTCTGGTCTATAGCTGCCATTTTGTGGCGGCAAGCTGCCAGCAATTGCAACTTGCAATCCAGATTCCGCTACCGCTTGTTGAGCAAGTTCACCGGCGAGTTGGTTTAGCTCTTCAACTTTATTCTCGATTCCCTCTTTCGCCAAATCTGAGCGAATAACCCCATAGCTGTTAGTTGTGATCAATCCAGCGCCTGCTTCGATATTTTCCCTGTGCACGGCAAGCACGATTGCTGGAGCGACTAGTAATGCATTTGCAGACCAAATGGTCGGTGGAATTTCCACGCCTTGCATGGTCAGTGTTTTGCCCATCCCCGCATCGAGCAGGGTTATTGAATTCGGATTCATTCAGTTGATCTCATTAATAACCATTTACCCTAATAGATTTTGACACTTTCAATTTCTGCTTAAAAGCACATTCGGCCTGCAAAGATGAATTCCAGCCAAGCAGAGTTGAATCCTATTCATGCAATTCTGATCTCAGACCAAGCACTTGTAAAAATAAAGAATTCACATACCATGTGAGTTCATCTTTTCGCGGAGAGCCAGATGGCTAAACCACCGACACTGAAATTTGATACCCTAAGCCTGCACGCCGGTCAAAGACCCGATCCGACAACCGGTGCCAGAGCCACACCGATTTATCAAACAGCGTCCTTTGTTTTTCGAGACACGGATTATGCCGTGGGCTTGTTTAATATCGAAAGAGCGGGCCATGTCTACTCCCGATTATCCAATCCAACCAATGCGGTATTGGAAGAACGCATTGCGGCTCTGGACAACGGCATCGGCGCCGTCGCTACCGCCAGCGGACAGGCGGCGATGCATCTTGCCATAGCCACCATCGTCAGTGCTGGGGATCACATCGTGGCTTCTCGCAGCATTTACGGAGGGACACATAATTTGCTGGACTACACCCTGCGTCGCTTCGGCATCGAGACCAGCTTCGTCGATCCCGGAGATCCGAAGGCTTTCGCGGCAGCGATTCAGCCCAATACCCGGTTAGTGTTCGGTGAAATCTTGGGCAATCCTGGCTTAGAGGTTCTGGATATTCCAACTATTGCAGAAGTTGCCCACCAAGCTGGACTGCCTTTGTTGGTCGACTCGACCTTTGCCACGCCCTATCTCTGTCGACCTATTGATTTTGGTGCGGACATCGTGATGCATTCTGCAACCAAATTTCTTTCCGGTCATGGCGTAGTCATCGGTGGGTTACTGGTTGATGGCGGCACATTTGATTGGGAAGCCAGCGGAAAATTCCCAACTCTGACCGAGCCCTATGCAGGTTTTCACAATCTGAATTTTGCTGAAGAATTTGGTCCAGCCGCATTCATTACCCGTGCTCGCAAAGAAGGGCTACGGGATTTTGGCGCCTGCATGAGCCCTACCACTGCATTTCAGATACTGCAGGGCATGGAGACGCTACCGTTACGCATGCAACGGCATGTCGAAAATACCAAAATCATCGTAGAATTCCTGGTGGAACAGGCACAGGTAGAATGGCTGAACCATCCCATGTTGCCCAAGCATCCCGATCATCAGTTAGCTAAAAAACTTCTCCCTAAGGTCTGCGGCGCCGTCTTTAGTTTTGGTATTAAAGGCGGACGTGAGGCGGGAATAAAATTCATTGAAAGCCTCGAGCTGTTTTCACATCTC
>JADFOC010000250.1 GCA_022563075.1 Pseudomonadota bacterium | reverse complement strand
TTTGAAATTGGTTCAGAACATACTTGGATATTACCCGATTACTCGCGCAAAAGCTGGACGCAGCACTTCGTCTAACTTCGCCTTTAGGTATTCATTACACCACCCCGCGTCACTCACAGCGGGCTGTTTCGAGTTTGCTACTTAGTCCGATGGCATCCTCAGACGCACGCTGGTTTGACTGGCAAGTTCGATATTGCCCCGTAAGCGGTAACCCGCAACCGCTTCGCGCATGACTCCAAACATCCAGCGAGCCAGGTCATCATTGGGTGCCGTGATCAGAAAAAAAGCGCCATGTTGCTTTGCCTGTCTTGCAATATCCGCGAGTTGTTGCTGCGCATGTGCATTGCGATTAGCAAAATCACGATCATCCAAGTCAAAGAATAAATCACCGGAGTTCATTTCCGTCTGCAGAGTCAACCACGTCTTGGCAATGTCCGGGTGTTCATCATCGACAAAGCGGGCGCGATCTAACAACCTATGCGCTTGATCAAACAGACCGCGATGGCTGGCCGCTTCTGACAACTGTAAATAACGTACGACGATGTCCTGCAATCCTTGTAAGGCGATAGCGTTGTCAGGGTCGTATGCCAATACTCGCATGAAACGGGCATGAGCATTGTCATCCACCGGGGTGAGTAAGCGGTCATCAGCTAAAGCCTGCAGTGCTGCATACAAAAGATCCGCCAGCAATCTTTGTCGATCTGCCGCCGCCGCACCAGCGACCACCGTGGCATCCGACAGAACCTTGATACTTACTCCCAGACTCGCCGATTCCGATTCACTGGGTTCGCTTGCCTGCCGCTGCGTCTGGCAAGCCAGCATCAGTGAAGCAATTAGCATCAATGTGCAAATTGAACGGATCATAGTGCGCGTCATTTAGTTCAGTAACTCGGAAAAAGGCAGGTACTCTATCTGATCGCCGACAGCGACTGCAGTATAAGGGGGGATTATGGCAAGTCCATCGGCGCCACTCAAGGAAGCACCCACGCCAGAACTTTGATTAGCATAGGGAAGCAATGTTGAAGTTCCTGTTGCGTCGCGGTCTAAACTGGCTCTCAGGTATTGTTGACGTTCGCCCGATCTGGGACACTCAAACCCGGCGGCAAGCATGAACGTTTGCGGAAATGGATTGGTACAGCCCAGCATAGTTAGCAAACAAGGCCTCACCACCAGGGTAAAAGTGACGAAAGCCGATACCGGATTTCCGGGAAGGCCAAAAAACTGGGTGCCATGAACGTTACCACAGGCTAAAGGCTTGCCGGGCTTGATCGCAAGTTTCCATATTTGCAGATGTCCCTGAGCCGCAACCGCCGCTTTTACGTAATCTTCTTCACCGACAGAGACGCCACCGGTGCTGATAATACAATCAGCAGAAGCCGCCGCATTTTCCAGTGCTTTCCGGGTAGCTTCAAAATTATCTGCAATCACACCGAGGTCTAATACTTCGGCCCCGAGTGATTCAAGCAGCGCTGACAGCATATAAAAGTTTGAGTTGTAGATTTGTCCCGGCTGCAGATCGATGCCAGGTGATACTAACTCATCGCCGGTAGTCATCAGCGCGACTTTCAATTTTCGTCTGACTGGTATCCGAGTTATGCCTGCCGATGCAAGTAATCCAACGTCCTGCGCCCGCAAGCGATGTCCAGGCTGGAACAACACAGCACCCGGCTTGACATCTTCTCCGGCTCTCCTGACGTTGTCACCACTGGCCACCGATTGCAAGATGGTGACGTCATCACCGATGGCCTCACAATTCTCTTGTATAACCACGGCATCGGCTCCGGGAGGTAGTGGGGCGCCAGTAAATATTCGCGCTGCCTCGCCTTCCGCCAAAGGCTTGCCAAGCTGGCCCGCGGCAATACGCTGCGTCACCGGCAGGGTTATTTGCGGTTGGCGTACATCATCGGCATGCACCGCATAACCATCCATAGCGCTGTTGTCATGGGGCGGGACACTTATTTCAGCGATACAGACCTGTGCCAGAATTCGTCCATTTGCAGCCCTCAGTGCTACTGCTTCCTGTCCTTCGATGCGAGGTAGCGTGGGAGTTAATGTTTCGAGCGCCACATCAATCGGCGTAAGTGCACTCTTGCTATTTTGCTTCATGTTGATTAATCCGAGGATCAGGCAGCGCTGGATTGGACCCTAGAGTTATTCTGGTCTTCCTTGGCAGGCTTGAGTCGATCTACATAGAGCGTCTTGATCGTTTCCTTCAGGTCACCGTGCCAGGATTTTTGTTTGATGCCAAAGGTATCGAATATCTTCTTGCTGGACAGTGTCGAATTATGAATCTCCGGCGCCTTCGCTTCACGTTCGATGAGCTTGATGCTGTCTAATAATTGATAAATGTCTTCATCGTGATTCGCAGCATACTTCAAGGTCTGCTTGGCAAACTCGTTTTCCTTTTTGGTTTCCAGTCCACTGTAGTGATAGATGCCCCACACATTGGCCTCGCAGTCTACCTGTTGACATACCGCCAAAATAGCGGCCGCAAGATCACCGCTGTGCGTGGGGCTAATGCGGCGACGCGCCACTTGAACTTCTCCGGCATTTTTCTTGGCAGTTCTGATCCAGGATTTAATCAATCCTTTCTTGTGGATGCCGAATATCCAGCCCGAGCGAATAATAATATGTGCGTTATGCTGCGCTACAGCTCTTTCACCCGCCAGGGAATAACGTCCATAAACTCCCCTCGGATTGGTCTCATCGGTTTCGTTGTAGCCTAGCTTCTTCTCGCCGTCGAACACATAGGCATTGGATAAATGTGTTATTGGAATATTGAGGTGATTACAGATCTCTGCCAGGGTGGCGGGCAGTAGGGCATTTATCTGCCGACAGCGCAGCTCCGAAGATTCTGCCCGTTTCAGCGCACTGTGATTGCCCGATATGAAGTCAGCCAGATTTATCAGTTGGGTTGGCGAATAATCGGTGATCATCTTAGCAATTGCCACGCCATTTTCTGGATCGAAGTGCTTATCGGCGGGCGCCTGAAACCGAATCTTGCGTTTCCGTAAGATTTCAACCAGACCCTTGCCAGTTGGGCTATTGGCGCCTACCAAAAATAGCTTCACGGTCAGATGTATCCTGCAAATCGATAACACATGATCTAAAGTTTGATCAAACCCGGTGCGAAGTCAAGCGGCAGCGGCTTGACCCAGGATCTCAGAGCAATGGCAGACTTAATTTAGCGGATTCAGAACTGACTGCTAAAAAGGAATATCATCGTCAAAATTATCAAAATTGGTGGCTGCAGCCTCAGCTGGCGCCGCTTGAGCTGGTTTCGCGCTGCTGGCTTGAGTCTGACCAAAGGATTGGTCATCCGCACTGGCGCTGGCGCTACCACGGGAATCCAGCATCTGCATTTCACTGGCTACGATTTCAGTGGTGTAGCGTTTTACCCCATCCTGTTCCCAGGAGCGGGTCTGCAGGCGTCCCTCAATATAGAGTTTCGAGCCTTTTTTGACGTATTGTTCGACGATTTCGGCCAGTCTGTTAAAAAATACAACACGGTGCCATTCGGTCTTCTCTTGCTGTTCACCGGTGTTTTTATCTTTCCAGGTTTCGCTAGTGGCAATGGAAACATTAGCGACACCATTGCCATTCGGCATGACTCGAAACTCTGGTTCATTTCCCACATTGCCCACGAGAATAACTTTGTTTACGCCTCGACTTGCCACTGTTTTCTCCTACGATGGAACCGAATTATCAGACCACTAAGTCTATACTATGCTCACCAGCATTAGAAATATTCCGGTAAATTAGTCCCAACGATTCATCAGTTAATTGCCACCAGACTTTACTCCGGTGGTAAGAATTGAAGATAATGGTCCGTTTCGCCAACTGACTTTGAATCTGTCATGGATAAGATTGTAGTACGCGGTGCCCGCACCCATAATCTCAAGAATATTAACCTCACTATTCCACGAGACAAACTGATAGTCATCACCGGATTGTCCGGTTCTGGCAAGTCTTCGCTGGCATTCGATACACTCTATGCGGAGGGCCAGCGACGCTATGTGGAATCACTCTCCACCTACGCGCGACAATTTCTGTCGCTAATGGAGAAACCGGACGTAGACCACATCGAGGGTTTATCGCCTGCCATTTCCATCGAACAGAAATCCACCTCCCATAACCCCCGCTCTACCGTAGGAACAATCACCGAGATTTACGACTATCTGCGACTACTGTTTGCCCGTGTCGGAGAGCCCCACTGCCCCGATCACAAGATCAAGCTGGAAGCCCAGACCGTGAGCCAGATGGTTGATAAAGTCATGAAGCTACCGGCGGATACCCGCATTATGATACTCGCCCCGATAGTGCGTGAACGCAAGGGTGAGCACCTGCATGTGTTTAATGAGCTGCGCACCAGCGGCTTTATTCGTGCCCGGGTCGATGGTCTGGTGTGCGAAATCGACTATCCACCGGCGCTGGAGAAAAACAAGAAACACAGCATCGACGCGGTTGTGGACCGGCTGAAAATTAAACCGGATCTGCAGCAACGCCTGGCAGAAAGTTTTGAGACAGCAATACAGCTAGCCGACGGCCTGGCCGTAGTCACTCTGATGGATGACAAGAAGGCGGACAATGAGATGGTATTCTCATCGTTATTTGCCTGTCCTCAGTGTGGTCACAGTATTGCCGAATTAGAGCCTCGCCTGTTTTCATTCAACAATCCAGCCGGTGCCTGTAGTACTTGTGACGGCTTAGGCGTGAAACAATACTTCGACCAACAACGCATCATCACCGATGCCTCGCTGGCATTTTCCGAAAGCGCAATCCGAGGG
>JADFOC010000249.1 GCA_022563075.1 Pseudomonadota bacterium | reverse complement strand
GCTGTTTTTTTAACTACTCATATACAGCGGGAAGGACTTTTGAATTTTTGGTTTGAGAGAGGATCACCGTTGTCTGCATCTGACGTATTTCTTCTACTTTGCTGAGTTTTTCGCCAATCAGCTTCTCAAATGCCGGAATGTCTTTGACAAACACTTTTAACAGATAATCAAAATTTCCCGTAACCTGAAAGCACTCGACAACTTCATCAATCTCGTTGATGTGATCTTTAAACTTGCTCATCACATTATCAATTTGCCTCACCAATGATATTTGGATAAATGCTTTTACTCCCAAGCCCAATACCGCTTCATTTACAGAAGCATGGTAACTTTTAATAATATTAGCATTTTCTAATTTTTTCACCCTCTCAAGAGTTGGAGCGGGAGACAATCCTATTTCACTGGATAGTTGAAGATTGGAGATTTTTCCATTTTCCTGTAGGAGCTTCAATATTTTCAGGTCTAATTTGTCTAATTTAAGTTCTGTTGTTTGAACTATGATCTTTTCCATCGTTTAGAATTTTATTTTGAATTTAGAGGTTTTAGACGGTATGTAAGAGAACAAAAGTATGATTTTGTTTTGGTATGGCAAATAAAATTTTGCCGCCTTAACTGAAGAGCATCTATTTCATTGGTTATAAATTCTTCTACCTTGTTGGAATTCCTAAGTATCAATCAAAAACAGATTTGTAGTGATTTTGTCAGCATATAGTTTGCCTTTATCGGATAAAGTTAATTTATTTTCTGTTTTATTGATCATTCCGGAGTTGATATACTTTTCTACTTCATTCAAAAAGTAGTTAAGATAATCTTCGCCAAAATTTGTTTTAATGGTTTCCCGGTCGCAACCCCACATAGTCCTTAAGGATGTTAAAACGTATTCATTGTATCGCATGGTCCTTGAGAGCTTTTCCGATTCAAAGAATGAGTGATCGTTACCTATAGATCTAATATAAGCATTGTTGTTTGCAACATTCCTGCCGCAACAGGTGCAAAAGCTTTCAGGACACGGCGACGCGGGCAATGTGATGATGTTTATCTTTCTTGCGAGTGTCGGTGCGACGGCGGACATATGGCAACTGATTGCGATCGGGCCCGTGCTGTTCATATTCGCTTCAATCATCATCATCGTTCACCTGATTATTTTGTTCGGTGTGGGCAAAGTGCTGAAGCTCGACCTCGCGGAACTCGCGATGGCATCGGCCGTTTGCATTGGCGGTCCATCGAGTGCTGCCGCGCTCGCATCTGCAAAAGGCTGGCGAGACCTGTTGATTCCCGGTGTGCTTGCCGGCTCGTTCGGCTATGCGGTCGGCAGCTTTGTTGGCGTTAGTGTCGTTGAGTGGTTGCGTTAGTTATGGGCTAGTGGGAAAAGGACAGGATATCGCCGATGATTGCGTAACCGGTTTCAATTCTGCCTGCGCCTGGACCGATCAGTGTGATATCGCCCAGCAAGTCGGTGCTGTAAGTAATGGCATTGGTGGCACCACTGATACCGTACAAGGGGTGGGTGGCGTCCAGTTTGACCGGTTTGACGGAACCCTGCATCCGGCCATCTACGGTCTCGAGTGTGCCAATCAGTTTCCAGCGCTGATTCTCGGCCTGCGCCGACTGGATCTGGGCAGCGCTGATGCCGCTGATGCCTTCGCAACTGACATCGTCCATCGTCATGCTTTGACCCATCACCAGGTTGGCCAGGATAACGACTTTGGCGGCGGCATCGTGGCCGTCCACATCGCCGGCGGGATCCGCTTCCGCGTAACCTTTCGCCTGGGCATCTTGCAGCGCATCTGCATAGTCTGCGCCGTTCTCCATCTCGCCAAGAATATAGTTGCTTGTGCCGTTGAGAATGCCCTGAATGCGAGTGACGCCGGCTGCGGCCAGCGACTTCATGCCCAACGCCAGGGCGGGTGTACCGCTCATAACAGTACCTTCCACACCGATTTGGCCACCGTAGGTTTTGCTCAGCTCCAGCAATTTCGGAAAATGCAATGCCGCCGGTCCCTTGTTAGTGGTGGAGACATTCATTCCCGACTCGAGTGCCTGGATAATGTGGCCCAGTGCCGGCTCACCGGTCTTGAGATCGGTAAAGGACAGTTCCACCAACACATTGGCGCCGCTCATCTCGATCGTTGCACCGGCATCCCAGTCTTTATCGGGCGCGGGAAATTCTTTCAGATCGCCCTTATCGTTGATGTGATCCAGCAAAGCCTGGGGATCGAAGCCGTCCGGATCGGCGATGCTGCCTTTATAGAGGTCGCAAATAGCGACGATGCGAATATCGGCGTCAAATTTCTCACGCAGCAGCGGGCCCTTGCTTGCCAGAATTTCGGCCAGTCCCTGGCCTACATTGCCAAAGCCGATCAATGCCAGATTATATTCCACGGTCAGTCTCGTTATTAAAGGTTAAAGCAATAGGTTTTTAATTCGGTCATCTCGTGGATGGCGTGAACCACGCCTTCTTTACCGACACCGGAGCCGCGCGTGCCGCCAAAAGGCATGGCGTCAATTCGGAAGTCGCTACTGTCATTGATCATTACACCGCCGCAATTCAGGCCGTCGGCTATCCTAAAAGCAGTGGCCAGGTCGCGCGTGAATACGCCTGCCTGCAGTCCGTAATTCACGTCATTAGCCCGGTCAATCGCTTCTTGAATATTCTCGAATGCGTACAGGGCGACCACCGGGCCGAACACTTCTTCTTTGGAGATGCGGCAGTTGTCAGCAACGTTGTCCAGCACCGACGGCTGGAAGTAACGGCCCTCACATTCGCCACCCGTCAATATTCGAGCGCCCGAGTCCAGGGCATCCTGCACAAATTCGCTTATCTTGAGCGTGGCCGCATCGCTGATCATTGGTCCCATGTCTGTCGTTTCATCCAGCTTGTCGCCCACTTTAATTCTTTTTGTAAGTTCTACGAACCGGTCTCTGAAATTTTCGAATGAATCTTCTTGGATGAAGAGTCGTTGCACATGCAGGCAGTTCTGGCCGGCGGCCCAGAATGCACCGCGGACGGTTGACTCCACTGCCAAATCCATATCGGCATCATCCATTATGATGCAGGGGCAGTTACTGCCCAGTTCCATGCCGATTTTTTTCAAA
Organism: Pseudomonadota bacterium; assembly: GCA_022563075.1. Taxonomy (GTDB): domain Bacteria; phylum Pseudomonadota; class Gammaproteobacteria; order Pseudomonadales; family Pseudohongiellaceae; genus UBA9145. The sequence goes on along the minus strand of JADFOC010000249.1, from coordinate 1,728 downwards.
CCGGCCTGTGCCAGAATCTTGTGCCCCACGAGCGGTCCGCCGGTGAAAGACACCATGCGCACACGAGGGTCAGAAACCAACTGATCGCCGATGATGGCACCCGCACCGGTGATTAGCTGCAGGACCCCGGCCGGCAGTTCAGTTGCGTCAAACAGCTCTATCAGGTTCTTTGCGGACAGCGGTGTTGACGAGTGTGGCTTGAGGATCACGGCATTGCCGGCGGCAATGGCAGGCCCGATCTTATGCGCGACCAGGTTGAGCGGGTCATTGTAGGGTGTGATGGCGACCACTACCCCGACCGGCAGGCGTTTGAAGTAACCAAAGCGGTTTTCGGCGCCAGGCATCTGGTCAAAAGCGATGGTTTCCCCGCCCAGGCGGCGAGCTTCTTCGGCGCTGATGCGCAAGGTCTCGACACAGCGCGTGACCTCCTTACGGGCCTCGCGAATGGTTTTGACACCCTCTCTGGCAATGACCCGGGAAAATTCTTCGTGACGTTGCAGTAGTTGTTCGGCAACGTTATGCAATACGCTGATGCGCAGATGGGTTGGCATATTACGCGCGATATCGACTGCCGCGCTGGCCGTGGCCAACACGCGTTCGACATCTTCGCGACTGGCGCTTGGAACACTGCCAATCAATTCACCGTTGCCGGGGTCGTACACTTCAATCACTTGAGACATACCTGAAGTCGTAATTATTGCCGCGGGTAACGATGTGGCCCATTGAAGGCGAGGGGAAGTGAGACGTTAAAATAAGGGTGTCAGTCTCGCAGTGCGCTTCGAGAAAAGTCTTGCGAGTGTGGGTCGAGGCGGCGATATCGTATTCGAAGGTCGGACTCCAGCCGGGCTCTGCGAGTTGCAGCGGCGTGTGTATCAGGTCGCCGCACATCGTGGCACGATGTTGGCCAGATTTGAGATGCACGGCCACGTGCCCCACCGTGTGACCCACCGCAGGTTCAAGCCAGATCTCGTCATCCAGCGCGTAGTCGAGATCAACCAGAACCGCTTGCCTGGCCTCCATGATCGGTTGTACGTTGTCGATGAATATCGGGTGGTTTTCCTTTTCCAAGGCCTGGTATTCATCGCGCGCAAACACGTACTTGGCGTTCGGAAATGTCGGTAACCAACGGCCATCGACCAGCTGCGTGTTCCAGCCGCAGTGATCCGAGTGCAGGTGCGTGCAGAACACGTAATCGATGTCCTCCGGGTGCGCGCCTGCTGCCTGGAGATTGCTAAGCCAGACTGCATTGCCACGCTGGTGCCACTGCGGTGGTTCCGCGTAGGTCTTGTGGCAACCGACGCAGGTGTCAATCAGAATGCAGTGGTGCCGGGTCCGCACCAGGTAGGACACCACTGGCATGATCATGAGGCCGGTGCGCGGACACAATGCTTTGGGCTCGAGCCACTCCCGATAAGGCTCAACCGCTGCAGCCGTCGCCTCGGCGAAGAAATCCGCGGGAGCGTAGACTGGAATTTCATGCTCGACGATGCGCTGCACGGTTATATCGCCCAGTTGCAGTACGGTCATGAATTACTTTCGCAGTGTTTTTGTTTATGTTCCATAATGTATAACATACCGACGCCGTGTGAACGGTGCCACAATGGCCCACAATGTGCAACACAATGAATCAGGGTTTGGGTTCTTTGTAAAACTTTCAGAATGCTCACACGCCTTCTTGCAGTCATAATTGAGGTGTCGGTGTATATTGTATAAGATAAGTGGTGGCGG
>JADFOC010000248.1 GCA_022563075.1 Pseudomonadota bacterium | reverse complement strand
CTTCCTCGAGCAGTGGTATCAATTCAGTCGCTTGAGCGGCATCTATATCGATAGCAACGACATTCTCTACGGGGTCGACTCCGAATCCAACGCGCTGCGTGGCCGAGAAGACTGGCGTCGGGGCATTCGTATCGGTAGCGCAGCGACCGGCGAAGTCTGGGCCTTCATTCCCGATCCGGCCGATGCCAATGATGGTCCCCTCTCCGGCAGCAGCGGTGGTGAAGGCGTAGTGGCAGATGCGGATGGAATCATTTACACCGCAGAAGTCGGGCCGAGAGCGGTGAAAAGATACTTCAATTACGTCGACCCGTGATTTTTGTTTTCGCACGCGCAAACACGGGGAGTAGCGATTAGTAAAATAACTCGCCGTGCACTCTTATTATGATTAGCCCTGTTATTGGAAGAAGTCAGTATTTTTTTGGCAGGCTTCTTCGTTTCTGTTAAAGAGTAAAGACATGCTCTAAACCACGATACCCAAGTAGCAGGCACTTTATTTTTTCTGCCCCACTAAGCGCCGACTGAAATCCAGTTCCCCAGTGTCATTTCAAGCAATCCGCTGGTTCAGATCAGTGTGTTGGATGACAACGGATTATCATTTTCGATTCAACGGATTAAATAGACGTAGTGGCAAAGGCTGTCTATTCTTTTTAGATATGCGTCTGTTGGAAATCATTACTCACAAGTGCTAATGAGAACACACCTGAACCATCGTAATGCTTGAGTTTATTAACAGCAGTATCGACATAAGCACGGCCCTACCCATCGGGTACAACCCAAGGATAGTGCTGCTTTCCTACATAATTGCCTGCGTAGCTGCCTATGCTGCGTGGAATATGACGGAACGCCTGCAAGCAAGTCGGGAACCCGGGTTGCAGTATATGTGGCTAGGGGCTGGCGCAGCAGTACTGGGTTTCGGTATCTGGTGTATGCATTTTGTGGGTATGTTAGCCATGGTGCTGCCGATACCGGTAGCCTATGATCTGGCGACCACGCTGCTATCGGTAGTACCGGCCGTCCTCGTCGCAGCTTTTATTATCCGCTATCTAAGCCAGAATAGTTTCTCCCTGCTGCGGATACTACTGGCTGGTACCGTCATGGGAGCGGGAATTGGTACGATGCACTATGTCGGGATGATGGGCATGCGCCTACAGGCATCAATGTACTACAGCCCGCTGATGTTCGCATTGTCTCTCGTGGTGGCGGTTGTCCTGGCAGTCTTGTGTTTATTTGTTGGCTTGGTGCAGGTTAAAGGTGAACGGGTAGCCACAGGAATCAGAAAAGTTGTCAGCGTGATGACGATGGGAGCCGCCATAACCGGCATGCATTATACGGCGATGTCTGCTGTCTATTTCTTCTCCATTGAAACCACTGATCCTGTCTCTGCGAGTGTACTGGATCCTAATACCTTCAGTATTTTTATTGCCCTGGTTACGCTCGTTCTATTTGGCCTCGCGTTGGTTTCTACTCGGGTGGTTTTCACGATGGAGCAGGAACTTCAGCGCAGTGATGAAAAATTTCAGCAGATATTCCGCACCAGTCTTACGCCGATGGTGTTACTGAGTCGGAATCCTGTAAAAGTCATCGAGTACAACAACGCCATTGTCAAATTGCTGGGCTATGAAGCACATGAAATCAAGCTGTTAACTTCAGATGTAGTATTGGTAGATACCAAGGAGTTTGCTCGTTTTCGAAAGGAGCTGATTGCCAACGGCGTTTGTGATGCCGTGGAAACGCAGGTAATGGCTAAGGGCAACCGAATTATCCCGGTACTTGCGTCAGCTTGTATGGTTAAAGTAGACGGAGAACAGTGCATCCTCGCTCAGTGCTACGATATGAGCGAGCAGAAAGCGAACGAGCGGAAGCTGCAGGAAGCGGCTTTACGTTTGCAAAGGGCGCAATCTATCGCTTTTATCGGTGATTTCGTACTGGATTTGCCAGCTGGGGTCCTAACCGGCTCGCCAGAGTGCTTTCGTATTATGGGGATACCTGGACGATCGGAAATTTCGTTGGAACACTGGAATGCCTTAGTCCATCCTGAAGACAGAGCACTGTTTGAATCCCTGGGTAAAGAAGACTACAACATAGAGTTTCGATTGTCGGATAGCTCTCATGGAGTTGAAATCGTGAACAGTATTGGCCTCTATGAGAAAGACAAAGCCGGCAATGTAAATCGCGTCGTTGGAACCATTCAAGATATTACCGAGCGCAAGCAGTTCGAAGCGAAACAGGAGCAACTGCGCAAACAACTTCTACAGGCACAAAAGATGGAGAGTCTTGGTGTTCTGGCGGGAGGAATCGCACATGATTTCAATAATCTATTAACGGGTATCCTTGGTAATGCAGAGCTCGCGAAGTTCAGTATTCATGATCCGGAAAAAATGCATACGCGGCTTGAAAACATCATGGAAGCCTCGAAGAGGGCTGCCGAACTTACCAATCAGTTGCTGGCATACTCTGGTAAAGGCAAGTTTGTAATTGGACCGATTAATCTCAGTGATCAGGTTAAAGAGATCGGAGAACTGTTGTTAGCATCCATTGGCAAGAATGCGCGCCTGGAGTACAGCTTGGATCCCAATTTGCCGATCATCGAGGGCGATCAATCGCAGATACAGCAGATTGTGATGAATCTGATTATTAATGGCGCCGAAGCCCTCGAAAGTAAACCCGGCATCATCAAAGTGAGCACAGGTGTTATGGATGTGGAGCAGGTGCAGAAACTATCGATCGTAGAAATAGCTCCTGGGCCCGAGCCGCTGGTCTATTTGCAGGTAGAGGACAACGGCGTGGGGATGGATCGAGAAACCACTGAGCGGTTGTTTGATCCATTTTTTACCACCAAGTTTACTGGACGCGGTTTAGGCATGGCGGCGGTACTCGGGATCGTGCGGGGACACCGCGGTGGAATTGCCGTAGACAGCACGCCGGGCTCTGGTAGCCGATTTACCATCTTGTTTCCTTCCTCAGACCTGGAGTTGAAACTATCGGACCCTAAAATGGCTGTCGATCACAAACGATGGTATGGCAAGGAAAGAGTACTGGTGATCGATGATGAAGAAATGGTGCGAAATTTATTATCCGATACACTTACAACATATGGCTATTCGGTTTTGCTTGCCGCAGAGGGGCAAAAAGGGATTGACTTATATCGCCAGCACCAGGAGGAGATTCAGCTCGTATTGGTTGATTTGACGATGCCCAACCTCGATGGTAAAGCCACGGTGCAAAAATTAAGAAAGACTAATGACGATGTTAAAGTGTTGCTCATGAGTGGTTACAGCGAAGAGGAAGCCATGAATGAGTTTACGTCTTTATCGGTAACAGGGTTCATTTCGAAGCCATTTAAGCACGATGAGTTGATGGATAAAGTGAGCGGTGCCTTGGCCCAAAGATAGTGGTTAACAATAAAGTTGGACGGAACCATCAACTTCTAGTGTCTCTATTCGTACCTCAGCACCATCGCCGGTCGCGCACGCGCACTGCTCCAAGATTGCGACACCACGGCTGCTACCGCGATTAATATCGACAACAAAAAGCTCACAATAAACGGAATGGCACCAAATTCTGTTCTTACGGCAAACATGCTGATATAGGTATTTCCAATCAAGTATCCCACCGGCCAGGCAATTACATTTGCAATCAGAATCGGTTTGGCAAAATCCAGCAACAGCATGCGTAACAGCGTTCCACTGCTGGCACCCATGACCTTTCGAATGCCAACTTCTTTCTGACGGGCGTTGGTTATGAATGTGGCATTACCTAACAGACCTATGCTGGCTATGAGGAATCCGAATATCGACAGGGCACCAATAGAAGCGCTAATGCCCAGGAACAGGTTGTAGGTTTCATAGAACAGGTTATCGATAAAATCACGCTTCAGCGCCACATCCGGCATTAATCGATTCCAGGTATCGTCAATATGTCTTAATGCATCGTTAACATTATTCTTGGAGATCTTGATGATCATGGTGTTAGCGCTTTCTGGCCTAAGGTGAAAAATATTTCCTTGAATACCAAAGTTACCAAAATCAACGAACTGGTATTTTTGATCGCCGACGGCACCGATCACTACCAGCTCAATTGCCATCTCGTTCTCAATTGTTGGTGGTCCCATGTGTCGGTAGAGCGTCGCTCCTAATGCGGCCTCGGCATTCTCGTATCCAAATGCCTGCGCCAATTCATCATCAATCAGAACGGAAAATGGGCCGCTGGAAGGGGATAGATCAGAATAGTTTGGAAAGCGATCATTGGTGTGCTCGCGGGAAAACTGCCGGCCAGCGATAAAAGGCACGTCCATTGTTTCGGTAAATTCATAGCCGACATTGTAGTTGCCGACATCAGTTGTGGTTGCGCTCAAGTCGGAAGTTTGGGCGAGACTTATGGATGACATGCTGATGTCCCAGGGTCTAATGGCTACCTGGGTGACGGAAAGAACTGCGGGGTGTTGTTTTAACTCGGTAATCAATAAGTCAGGGTCTACCGAAAAAGTATCGACAGGAGTAGTTATAATAATCTTCGGATCCGCTCTATTCGCATCGAGCTGCTGACTCATCGCCATATTTTGCGCGAACATCACCATGGCCAGAATCATAAGAGTGCCGGAAATAAAGAACTGAACTCCCACCATCGTGGCACGTAATTTTCCGGAGTAGCCGCTGGAGCCTCTGGGCCGCAGCATAGAAACCAATGGCACGGTCACGGTACGCAGCGCAGGATAACCCCCCGCGATTGCCACGATGACGAGCACTACTACGGCAATTGCCGTCCACAGGGAAGGATTCAATAACATGGCAGGGCCGACACCGATCATGCCAGTAGATTGGAAGT
>JADFOC010000247.1 GCA_022563075.1 Pseudomonadota bacterium | reverse complement strand
ATATTGCAATGCAATAAGTAATTCACTTTTTGAACTATTGATACCGTTGTTAGTCGCTTGCTGGACCTAAAATTCCGCCTCATATAGCTGCTACATTCCGCTACAATCTCCACCTAGACATCCAGCATAAAACGTTTACAATCCCTGATTTCGCAGAACGCGCTCCATCGACTACAGAGAATTCTCAATATGAGCCTGCATGGAATAATAACAGAACTGAAAAATTGGTTGTCCAAACAAATTATAGGACAGGAGCGTCTAATTGATCGGTTGTTAATTGCCATGCTGGCAGACGGTCACCTGTTGGTCGAAGGGGCTCCCGGTCTTGCCAAAACCAAGGCGATCAAAGATTTGTCTCGCGCTATCGAAGGGGATTTCCACAGAATTCAAGTTACACCCGACCTGTTGCCTAGTGACATTACCGGCACCGAAGTATTTCGGCCGGAAGACGGTTCATTCCGATTTCAACAGGGCCCGATATTTCATAATCTGGTGTTAGCCGACGAAATCAACCGTGCGCCGGCAAAGGTGCAATCAGCCTTGCTGGAGGCTATGGGTGAACGTCAAGTGAGCGTGGGTCGCGAGTCCTTCACCCTGCCCCCGTTGTTTTTGGTGATGGCAACTCAGAATCCGATTGAACAAGAAGGCACCTATCCATTGCCTGAAGCCCAGCTTGATCGCTTTCTCATGCACGTCACCATCGATTATCCGAGTATCGAAGCCGAGCGTGAAATCCTTCACCTGGTGCGGGATGAAGCGCGGCATAAAGTGCCGGACCCACCCAAGCAGCTCGCGCAGAAAGATTTGTTCGCCGCACGCCAGGAAATCCTGGCCATGCATATGGCACCGGAGGTAGAGGAATATATCATTCAGCTCATCATGGCGACCCGTGATCCCGGGGTCTATGGCGAAGACATGGCTTCCTGGCTGGAATGGGGTGCCAGTCCCAGAGGCACAATCTCACTGGATCGATGTTCCCGCGCTCATGCCTGGATCCAGGGACGTGATTTCGTCAGTCCGGACGATGTGCAGGAGATCATGTTTGATGCCTTGCGACATCGTATTCTGTTGACTTTCGAAGCCGAAGCCAGCGGTATCACGCCAGACAAGGTATTGGAGACAATTCGCGAACGCGTGCCTTCAGCTTAAGTAACCCGTTAGGCCGTAACCATGCCAGCCAAGCAGCAAATCGATCCTAATCACGCTCGTTATCAGAGCAAGGGCGCTTCCATCAGCTTACAGCAGCTTCTGGTGCAGCGGTATGCCGCCAAGACCTTGGAATATTCGTCTCACACCCGCTCCATCGCCGGTATTTCTGGCTTGCATCTATCCAAGATGCGTGGCCGAGGAATCGATTTCGAAGAATTCAGACCCTATCAGGCTGGCGATGATATTCGCCTGATCGACTGGCGTGTCACTGCACGAACGAGTAAACCGGTCACCAAAGTCTTCCGCGAAGAACGAGAAAGACCCATCATTCTTGCCATAGACCAGACCCATAACATGTATTTCGGTAGTCAGATTGCGTTCAAGTCGGTGATCGCCGCCCAGGCCGCCGCCGTGTTCTGCTGGCTGGCGATCGACAACGGCGATCGGGTCGGAGGTCTGGTATTTTCAGATTCGCGCTCCAGCCTGGTTAGGCCCAAGCGTAGTCGGCGCTCGGCAATGCACCTGCTCAATCAAGTCTATTTGTATAATCAGTGTCTGCAAGAAGTGACGGCAGCGGAGCATCAATCGCCACTGGCGGCAGACTTTCGTCCAGGGCTGGCTCACGCATTGGGGCAAATACGACGTATCACCAAACCCGGCAGCACCTTATATGTCATCTCTGACTTCACCACATTGGACGAGAAGGCATTGCAGTACCTGAACCAGTTATCCAGACACAATAATGTGATCTGCTGTTTCGTCTACGATGCGCTGGAGGAAACCCTGCCGGTGCCCGGTATCTACAGCATCACCGATGGCAATCGTAAAGGTGCGCTGAACACGCACAGTAACAAGGCGCGAATCAGATACCGGGATCAATTTAAACAGCGCATGGAGCGACTGGAACTAGAACTCGATCGCAGACAGATACGACTTATCAAGATGCGCACAAATCAACTCGTGGTGGAACAGATCCGTCAATGGATAGCGAAGAACTCCTAGCTCAATTAGCCGATATTCACATGCCGTCGGTGATAACCTATTGGCCACCCGCGCCAGGCTGGTGGCTGCTGGCCGTGGCATTTATCGGCCTCTGTGTATTTTTAGGGCGCAAACTTGCACGCTACAGCAAACTACATAAAATTTGCCAGCACGCCCTGGCCGAGCTTGAACGTTGCTACCAGGAATTTGCCGGTGCTGACGATGTCGACGCAGGCACACTCAAATTACGCTATATCAATGAATTCAACTCCGTCATTCGTCGAGTTGCACTGTTCCACTTCCCCCAGGACAAAGTGGCCAGCCTGAGTGGACAAGCTTGGGTTGATTTTATTAGAGAAAAGGGCGACTCTTTCCGGCTTGATGATGAGATTGCTGCAGCTTTGAGTTACGGGCGGTTCCAGACTAAATGCGACGTCGATGTAGAAGCCATGAATAGCCTGGGGCAGCAATGGATCACCAGTCTTTATTTAGGCAAGACTGCCCGTGAGGCACCTGGGAATGCTTGAGTTCACCTGGCCCTATGTATTCCTGGCGCTGCCACTGCCACTATTAATATACCGAATTTTGGCTCCCGCACCGCGCCAAGACGCTGCCCTGTATGTACCTTTTTTCAGTGTACTCAGCAGATTGCAATCCGATAGTGAAAACCTCAGCAGTGGACGCCTGCTCAATCTGATTTGTTGCACGCTAATCTGGTTGTTAGTGGTATTGGCGGCAAGTCGACCGCAGTGGCTTGGAGACCCAGTACAATTACCTTCGACTGGCCGTGACCTGATGTTGGCGGTGGACATCTCCGGCAGCATGGAGGCACAGGATATGGTGATAGGTAATCGGCAGGCCTCTCGCATCGATGTGGTCAAGGCGGTGGTGGGCGACTTCGTCGAACGGCGCGAAGGTGACAGACTCGGACTGATCTTGTTTGCTGCACACGCCTATATTCAGGCGCCGCTCACCTTCGATCGCGAAACGGTGGGCATTCTGCTGGAAGAGGCGGACATCGGCATTATCGAAGAGTCCGCTACCGCCATTGGTGACGCTATCGGTCTGGCGGTCATTCATCTACGTACGCGACCGGAAAATAGCCGGGTCTTGATCTTGTTGACCGATGGTGTCAATAACGCTGGCGCAGTATCGCCGGAACAGGCTGGTCAATTGGCTCGGATTGAAAAAATCAAGATATATACCATTGGTATAGGCGCCGACCAGATTGTACAGCGAACGTTTTTTGGTGCACGGGCGATAAATCCTTCGGCTGAACTGGACGAACAAGTACTGACTCGGATCGCGGAAGCCACTGGCGGGCGCTACTTCAGAGCGCGCGACGTCAACGACCTGGTTGAGATCTATGAAGAATTGGATCGACTGGAAACCATCGAACAGGACGAACAGACATACCGTCCCACCAGAGTGTTGTTCTACTGGCCATTAGGGGCCTCCCTGCTGATCAGTTTTATGCTGGTTCTAGTCTCGGTTCCCTGGCTGTCTCTGGCCGGCAAGGCGCGCCTGGAAGGCTATGCTGAAGAAGATGCTACCACCGGAACTCATGCCTGATGGATATTCTGATACCAGTCAGCTTTTTTGACGAATTTCATTTTCTGCGCCCATTATGGTTGCTGGCACTGGTACCTGCGTTGCTGTTTTTTGTCGCGCTGTGGCGCGTCAATACGGTGGTAACAGCCTGGGACAGGGCGATCGATAAATCGCTCTTGCCCTTCTTACTGGATCGCAGCAAGAACGCTTCACAACGCACGCCATTGATTTTAATGCTTAGCGCCTGGCTGTTGTCGGTGGTAGCGCTCGCCGGTCCAGTCTGGGAAAAACTGCCACAACCGGTGCAGAAACGCGAGGATGCGCTGGTCATCGTGATGGATCTGTCGCTCTCGATGTTTGCGGCAGATCATGTGCCTAACCGTCTGGATCTGGCAAAACGGAAACTGCGTGACATCCTGGCACTGCGCCAAGAAGGTCAAACGGCTTTGGTGGTCTATGCCGGAGATGCCCACACGGTCACCCCGCTGACGGATGATGTGGTCACCATCGCGGCGCTGGTGCCCTCACTCAGTCCGAATATCATGCCCCTGTTCGGCAGCAATCCCATGTCCGCGATCGATCTTGCTATCTCTCTACTGGACGACGTGGAGTCGAGTCGTGGCAAGATCCTGTTAATGACCGATGGCATCAGCGGCTTCGATCAGGAGCTGCTTATCACCGAGCAACTGGACGCGACTAATTATGAATTATTAATCATGGGCATAGGCACCGAGGCAGGCGCCCCGATACGAACCAGCGATGGCAGTTTTCTCACCGATCAGAATGGCGCCATGGTTATCCCTACACTTAACAAGAATGTCTTGCAGTCGCTGGCGAATAGAGTCGGTGGTCGCTATCACGATATTCAGCTAGCCGATTCTGATCTAGCCTACCTGTTACCGGATATTGATCTGTTGGATGGCATTGAATTGACCGAAGTAGAAGAAGAATTCGATGTCTGGCAAGAGGTCGGTCCCTGGTTACTGTTATTGGTATTGCCCATGGCTGCCATGAGTTTTCGACGCGGTTGGTTGTTCAGCCTGGTGTTGCTTACCGGTACTGGACTCATGTTACCGAGCCAGCCAGCCCAGGCGCTGGATTGGCTGAGTCTCGGGAAAACCAGAGATCAGCAAGGCGCCGAGGCTTTCGCCAAGGAAGACCATGCGTTGGAGGCCGCATTGGTTAAGT
>JADFOC010000246.1 GCA_022563075.1 Pseudomonadota bacterium | reverse complement strand
TGGCATTCGATGAAAATGGTCAGGCCGATAGCCTGGAAAAGAAAAAAGCTATCTGCAAACGCAGTTATGAACTCCTGGTAAACAAGCTTAACTTCCCTGCCGAAGACATCATCTTCGATCCAAATATATTTGCCATAGCCACAGGAATTGAAGAGCACAACAACTACGCCGTTGACTTTATTCAAAGTTGCCGGTTCATCAAAGATAATTTGCCCGGCGCTCTAATCTCTGGCGGAGTGAGTAATGTTTCCTTCTCTTTTAGAGGCAATAATCTTATCAGGGAAGCCATTCACTCGGTATTCCTCTATCACGCCATCGAGGCAGGCCTGTCAATGGGAATCGTTAATGCAGGGCAACTTGCAGTTTACGATGATATTCCGGCCGACCTTAAGCAGGCCGTGGAAGATGTCGTACTTAATAATAATGCCGATGCCACTGACAGACTTACGGAAATTGCACAGTCATATAGTGGAACGTCAGGTATAGAAAGAAAGGAAGATTTATCTTGGCGGGAAAACAGTGTCGAAGATCGACTGAGCCATGCCTTGGTTAAGGGCATTACCAAATTTATAGAAGAAGACACGGAACTCGCGCGCCAACAAGCGAGCAGACCCATCGAAGTCATCGAAGGGCCGCTTATGAGAGGCATGAACGAGGTGGGAGATTTGTTTGGCGCCGGCAAGATGTTCCTGCCGCAGGTAGTAAAAAGCGCTCGCGTTATGAAACAAGCTGTCGCTTACCTGCTGCCTTACATTGAAGATGAAAAGGAAGGTGCTGAGATTCGAAGCAAGGGGAAAATCTTGCTGGCAACAGTAAAAGGTGATGTGCACGATATCGGCAAAAATATCGTCGGGGTCGTGTTAGGTTGCAATAACTATGATGTCATCGACCTCGGAGTGATGGTGCCTTGCGAGAAAATATTACGCACCGCAAAAGAAGAAGCGGTCGATATCATCGGTTTGAGCGGGCTGATTACACCTTCACTCGATGAGATGGTCCATGTAGCGAGTGAGATGCAGCGACAAAATTTTAATATCCCATTATTGATAGGAGGAGCCACTACTTCGAAGGCTCATACTGCAGTCAAAATCGAACAGCACTATCAAAATGACAGCACCATATACGTACCAGATGCATCGCGCAGCGTCACCGTAGTCAGTAAATTGCTGAACTCCACCAACAAGCCTGAGTACTGCGAAAGCATACGGGCCGAGTATGGGGTAATTCGGGAACGTATATCGAAACGGAGAGCTAGGAGAAAATTGTTAAGCTACACCGATGCCAATGCCAATCAACTAAAACCCGACTGGAAAAACTATCAGCCAGTCAAGCCGCAGTTTACCGGCACCAGGATTTTCAAAGACTACCCGCTGGAAGATTTACTCGACTACATCGACTGGACGCCCTTCTTTATCACCTGGAGTCTGGCTGGTAAATATCCGGCGATCCTGGATGATGCAAAGGTGGGTGAGGCAGCCACAGATTTATATCGTGATGCGCAGGCACTGCTGAATAAAATTGTGTCAGAAAAGCTGTTTGAAGCTCGAGCGGTAATCGGATTCTGGCCAGCCAGTAAAACGGGTGCTAATGATATTCAGCTGAATCAAACCAACGGTAGCAAGGAGTCACTGGCAACCTTACACTTTCTGCGGCAACAAATACCGAAAGATAAAGATTTACCCAATCTTTGTCTTGCCGATTTCATCGCGCCCGGAGAGTCTGGACCACAAGATTATATTGGAGGATTTGTAATCACCACCGGCATCGGTGTGGAGGAGCTGGCTGCTCGATATCAGGCCGAAAATGACGACTATAGCGCGTTGATGGTGAAAGCACTGGCCGACAGGTTAGCCGAAGCCTTCACCGAACATCTGCATGAGCGAGTTCGCAAGGAATTCTGGGCCTATGTGACGGATGAGACATTATCGAGTGAAGATCTCATCGGCGAGAAATATCGCGGCATCAGACCCGCCCCAGGCTATCCAGCATGCCCAGACCATTCGGAGAAAATAACACTTTTCAAGTTGCTGGACGCATCTGCGAAGATCGGCGTCGAATTGACAGAAAGTTACGCGATGACACCAGCTGCCAGTGTCAGTGGTCTGTATTTTGCACACCCTGACGCACGCTATTTTTCAGTGGGTAAAATAACCCAGGAACAGGTAGAGGATCTAGCCTCCCGTAAAGGCAAAGATGTGGCAGAGCTGGAAAAACTCCTTTCGCCTAACCTCGAATGATTTAGAAGCCCGCCAGCTTACAAATTGAGGGGCCATTGTTTACAATGAGACTCCGCTAAAATCAGGACGCACAAAGCGAACATGTACAAGTACGACCATTACGACCATCAGATGTTGACGGACAGGGTTGCGCAATATCGCGACCAGACTGACCGCTTTCTCGCCGGCAAACTAAACGACGCTGAGTTCTTGCCCTTGCGTCTGCAAAATGGTTTGTACCTACAGAGACTCGCTCCGATGCTGCGCATCGCCGTTCCTTACGGCATGCTGTCGTCAACACAATTGAGAAAGTTAGCTTTCATCGCCCGCCACTTCGATAAGGGCTATGGTCATCTAACCACGCGCCAGAATATTCAGTTCAACTGGCCACATCTCGAAGATGTACCAGATATCCTTGCCCATCTCGCCGAAGTAGAAATGCATGCGATTCAAACCAGCGGTAATTGCATTCGTAACACAACCACTGATCAGTTTGCAGGAGTTGCGGTGGATGAGCTGGAAGACAGCAGACCTTATTGCGAGCTCATTCGCCAATGGTCTACCTTCCACCCTGAATTCGCCTACTTGCCCCGAAAGTTCAAGATAGCCGTGTGTGGCACGGTTATCGACCAGGCGGCAACACAGGTGCATGACATCGGCATCTATCTGATGCGTGATAACCAGGGCGAAGTTGGGTTTCGTATTCTTGCCGGCGGTGGTCTTGGGCGCACACCAGTTATCGGCCAGGAAATATTTAAATTTGTCGAGAAGCGACACTTACTCACAGCTCTGGAAGCAATCATGCGCGTTTACAACCGTGAAGGGCGCAGAGACAATAAATACAAGGCCAGAATCAAAATCCTGGTACGAGAAACCGGAGTAGAAGAATTCAAAAATAAGGTATTACTCGAGTGGCACCGAATCAAAGATTCTGCCCAGACGCTCACAGAAGAAGAGTTGGACCGCTGCAAGGGCTTCTTCACGGATCCGGCCTACCTGTCATTAGTAGACAATCCCGATCAGCTGGCACAGCAGTTACAGAAAAATGCCCTCTTCGCCAGCTGGCACCAACAGAACGTGCGGCCGCACAAGCAGTCAGGCTATGCCATCGTTACCGTCTGCCTGAAAGAAACCGGAGTCGCACCTGGTGACATCACCGATGCCCAGTTCGACCATCTTGCCGACTTAGCCGAGAACTATAGCTTCGGCGAAGTTCGCATAAGCCACCAACAAAATATAATAATGGCAGATGTGCAGCAAGATGCACTGCATACACTGTGGCAGGAGCTGAAGTCGCATTCGCTTGCCAGTGATAATTTAGGCTTATTAACCGATATGATCTGCTGTCCCGGCGGTGACTTCTGCGCCTTGGCCAATGCCAAATCCATACCCATAGCCGAATCTATTCAGCGTAGGTTTAACGACCACGATGCCTTGATCGACATCGGTGCGGTCAGTATAAATATCTCTGGTTGTATGAATGCCTGTGGTCATCACCATGTTGGCAACATCGGCATACTCGGAGTCGACAAGAAGGGAGCGGAGTTCTATCAGATCTCGCTGGGGGGTTCATCCAAGAACAAGGCGAGCCTGGGCAAGGTCATCGGCCCGGCGTTTTCCCAAGAAGAAATACCGGGGGTGATAGAGACAATCGTCGAGGTCTATAAGGCGAACCGCACACCCAATGAAATATTTCTCGATACCTATAATCGAATTGGCTTAGATCCCTTCAAGGAAAAGATTTATGCAAAAGCTGATTAAAGACGGCGTGGTTATGGACGATCGCTGGACAATTCTTAAGGATGCCACCGGAACGGACGTGCTGCAGGTTATTCCGGGGAAAAACCTGATTGTACCGCTACAGTACTGGAAAACTTACGACCAGGAACTGGCAGATTATGCGGGTGAGATAGCCATCTGGTTGGACAGTCACGAAACTGTCAGTGAGATTGGTGAAAAATTGCATGAACTACCGCTAGTCGCTCTGAATTTTCCGGTATTTGCAGATGGCCGCTCATACACCAATGCCAGAGAATTGCGAGAACACCTAAAATATTCTGGAGAAATACGGGCCATAGGTGATGTACTGCGAGACCAGCTTTACTATATGTCACGCTGCGGATTCGATGCCTATAATCTACGCCATGATCAGGACCTGGATGCCTGCCTGCAGGCATTTGGAGATTTCAAGACCGGATATCAAGCGAGTATCGCCGAACCAACTCCCTTGTTCAGGCGCCGCTAACTAGCTATAGTGAAGTGATTAACAGCCCCCCGCCTACAGCCTGTTATGGAACCAGATTCCCTACTCTTTTCATTCTTTCTCATCTTCAGCGGCGCCGCGCTTCTATCAACGCTTGCTCTGTTTTTTAAACAGCCACTCTTAGTAGCCTACATTTTTATCGGCATTATTTTAGGCCCCTATGGGCTGGGCTATATTTCAGATCCTACGCTACTTAACGACATTGCCAAGTTTGGCATTATTTTCCTGCTGTTCTTGCTGGGACTGGACATGCAGCCAAAGAAACTGTTTTCGACCTTGAAGAAAACCCTTCTGGTCACTCTCGCAAGCTCTACTGTGTTCGTCGTACTAGGCTATAGCACCGGTCTGCTGTTTGCCTTTTCACAAGTTGAAAGCCTGGTGATAGGGTTCAGCATGA
>JADFOC010000245.1 GCA_022563075.1 Pseudomonadota bacterium | reverse complement strand
TTAATTTGTTGGCTCACTTCGCCCATATCGGCGCGGCCAAGCATTTGTGGTCGCACCAGCCCCATGACTTTACCCATGTCTTGTATACTTTCTGCGCCAGTTTCAGCGAGGGCTGCCTGGATGATTTTCTCGATTTCGGCGGCACTTAATGCCTGTGGCAGAAAATCCTGTATCACTTTGATTTCCAGTTGTTCTTGCGCGACCAACTCTGCTCTGGCGGCAGCCTCGAAATGTTTTATCGATTCGCGGCGTTGTTTTACCATCTTATCCAAGATACTGATAATGCGCGTATCATCGAGCTCGATACGTTCATCCACTTCAACTCTTTTTATCTCAGACAGGGCGAGACGAATAGTTCCCAGGCGCGGCTTGTCCCTGGCCCGCATGGCATCCTTCATCGCTTCGGTAATTTGTTGCTTCAGTAAGCTGTCGGACATGAGTTTCCACAATACCTGCAGAGCGCAGGGGCGGCTGAGTGAGCACCTGGCCGCTTATTCAATCTTAATATAAACGCACACTCTTTCTGCTTTCTCGTTGCAGCTTCTTAAGATGACGTTTTACTGCTGCGGCAGCCTTGCGTTTGCGCACCGAAGTTGGCTTCTCGTAAGATTCTCTACGACGTACTTCTGCCAGAACACCGGCTTTTTCGCAGGAACGCTTGAACCGACGCAAAGCTACGTCAAAGGGTTCGTTGTCCTTAAGTTTTACCATCGGCATAAAACTAGATACCTACCTTAAATCAATTAACTTGAATTTCGATTATAACCCCATTGACTGCTTATGCAGCTTACGGGAATTTCAGGGCCGCCTATGGTAATGCCCAAGCGCCGGAATTGCAAAGAATTACACCCAGTCTAGCTGCAAAAGGCAGGAATTAGGGATATTCCAGAATTTTTGGCATGATTAGCGCTGACAAACCACCCAATGAGAGTCAAGCCATTGATAGTACTGGGGATTGAAACTTCCTGCGATGAAACTGGTGTCGCTATCTATGACAGCCGCCAAGGCCTGTTGGCGGACTGTCTTTACAGTCAGGTAGAAATTCACGCCAAATACGGCGGTGTGATTCCCGAGTTGGCCTCCCGCGACCATATTCGCAAGACGCTGCCATTGATCAAACAAGCGCTGGCCGCGGCGGGTATTACGCAATCGGCCCTCGATGGTGTCGCCTACACGGCAGGTCCCGGCCTGATTGGGGCACTCCTGGTGGGAGCCGCCATTGGCCGCGCTCTGGGCATGGGCTTGAATGTACCGACGATCGGCGTACATCACATGGAAGGCCATCTACTGGCGCCGATGTTGGAACCCGATCCACCAGCATTTCCCTTCGTGGCCTTGTTGGTATCCGGAGGTCACACCCAACTGGTCAGAGTCGATGGTATTGGCCGTTATGAGATACTGGGTGAGTCACTCGATGACGCCGCCGGAGAGGCATTCGATAAGGTCGGCAAGATGCTGGGCCTGCCTTATCCCGGAGGTCCTCGCGTGGAGGAACTGGCCCGGTCTGGTCGTCCCGGTCAATTCGACTTCCCCCGCCCCATGACCAATCGCCCCGGCCTCGATTTCAGCTTCAGTGGATTGAAAACTTTTGTGCGCAACACGATTGCGCAACATAGCGATAGCGAGGGCGCGCTGCAGCAACAGACTCGGGCCGACATCGCGCGTGCCTTTGAAGAAGCAGTGGTGGCCACGCTGGCGATCAAATGCAGGCGAGCATTGCAACACACCGGATTGAATTCGTTAATCCTGGCCGGCGGTGTCAGCGCCAATATCCGGCTACGAAAAGAGTTGGAAAAAACCGTTGGCAAGGCCAACGGCAGATTGTTTTATGCGCAAGCACGGTTCTGTACCGATAACGGGGCCATGATAGCCTATGCCGGTTGCCAGCGCCTGTTGGCTGGCCAACACGACGATCTCAGCATCCAGGCCAGGCCACGTTGGTCGCTGGAGTCGTTGCCTGCGCTTTAGAGATCAGTTTTTCAAGGACTTAGGATGGATATTGTTTATATTCGAGAACTGGAAATAGAAACCATTATTGGTATCTATGATTGGGAGCGAGAACAGAAGCAGGTGGTCAGTCTGGACCTGGAAATGGGGACCGATACGCGAGCCGCCGCCAGAACCGATGCTATTGAGAAGGCGCTCGACTATAAGGCAGTTGCCAAGAGGCTGATCGATTTTGTTGCAAAATCGCAATTTCATCTAGTGGAAACCTTAGCCGAGGAGATCGCCGGCATCGTAATCAATGAATTTGAGGTGAGGTGGATAAAGCTGCGCGTCGGTAAACCAGGAGCAGTTACCGGCTCCAGAGAAGTCGGGGTAATCATCGAGCGCGGCGAGAAGTAGCGCTTGTTCTAATCAGGGGTTGGTGAAAGGTGCCTGTTCTGACATTAAGTATCGGAAGCAATATCGATGCCGCCAACAAGATTAGACAGGCAGTCAGAGCATTGCGCGCGGAATATGACAATATTCTCTGCTCCACCGTGTACGAAAGTGTAGCAATCGGCTTCGAAGCGGACAATTTTCTAAACCTTGTCGCCGTGATTCAAACCGACACGGCATTGACGTCCATCGTGTCTTTTCTCAAACGGCTTGAAGACCAGCTCGGCAGAGATCGAACCCAACCCAAACCCTCGAGTCGAACCATGGACATCGATATTCTCACCTACGGTAGCGAAACCGGTGCCGAAAGTGGCGTGGTTTTACCCAGGCCCGAAATTATCCGGAATGCTTTTGTGTTACGACCTTTGGCGGAGTTGTTGCCGCAACAGGTACACAGTGGCACCGCCGAATGTTTTTCCCGGCTCTGGGCTGACTACGACAAAGCCAGTCAGCGACTCTGGCCTACCGAGTTCGATTGGCAAGATATCTTGGAGTAGTGTGTTGGCCTGCTAAGCATGCATGCCGATGAAATTCGGCATTTGTTCGATCGCCGAAATCCATCGTCGAATCGCCCCATAGGCTTCCAATTCAAAACCTCCCTCGGCGGCCACATGGGTGTAGGCAAATAGACTAATGTCGGCGATGCTGAACGCATCACCCATCAGAAACGGTGTTTTCACCAGTTGTTGCTCCATCACCGCCAGCGCCTTATGACCACCTTCCTGCTTGGCGTGATACTCCGCTTCCCGTTCCTTGGGTAATCCCAGATACTGGCGAATGAAGCGTGCCGTCGCGATGTAGGGTTCGTGGCTGTATTGTTCGAAGAACTGCCATTGCAGTACACGCGCCCTGAGATAGCCATCGTCCGGCAGCAGGTGGCTCGCCGCTGCCAGGAAATTCAAGATCGCGTTGGATTCGCTCAGGTATTCGCCGTTGTCCAAATCCAACACCGGTATCCGGCTATTGGGATTCATTTTTTCAAACTGCCTGGTATGAGTTTCGTCGGCGAGTATATCGACATGAATCCATTGGTGATCGATCTCAAGAAGATTCATCAGCAGTTTAATCTTGTAGCAGTTACCCGATTGTATATCGCCATAAACTTTAAACATGGTAGGTTCTCGTTATTTATAATCTGCGTTAGGATAAACTTCGACCGCCGTCTATTCTGATGACCTGGCCGGTAAGGTAACTGCCCTCAGAGGCCAGAAAATACACTGCATCGGCGATCTGTTCGGGTTTGCCCAGATGACCCAGCGGGATTTGCTGCAAGATCTTATCACGTGCTGCCAAAACCTTCGGATCTTGATCATCTTGCATGGACGATTGCCAAAGAATAGCGCCGGGTGACACACCATTGACCCTGATCGCGGGCGCAAGTTCCAGGGCCAGCGACCTGGTCATGGCTTTGACCCCGGCCTTGGCGATGCTATATACCGAGTGATGACGTAACGGCTTGTCGGCGTGAGTATCGACAATATTAACAATAGCGCCTTCCCGTTTCGCCAATTCATTCCTGAGGTCTTGAATCAGGAAGAACGCGGCACGAAGATTAGTGTCGATCAAGTCGCGCCATTGCGAGAGATCTGTTTTTCCAAACTCGGTGGCGTAAAACGAAGAGGCATTGTTCACCAGCACATCGAGGCGAGAATACTGGGATAGCACCTGCTGGGACAGCTGCTTTACTTGTTCGGCGTCGGTGAGGTCTGCCTGCAAGCAGACGGCGGAATCACCTCGTGCATGATTCAGTTGCTTGACTAATTGATTAGCCTCGGCGGCGGACTGATGGTAGTGGATGATGACGTTGAAACCCTGGCTATGAAACTTGCTGACGATACAGGCGCCAATGCGACGGGCCGCACCAGTGATGAATACCACCGGAGTATCACGCATGCCGATTGAGCTGGGCCAGCGTATCCTTGATCACTTGCAGCCGCCGTTGCTGCACAACTTGCTTGGGATTATCCGTCTCCCGTTGCCGCAGAGCGGCGGCAATATCAATAGCCGACACCGCATGCAGTACCTGCAACAGGTAGGACCGTTGTGGATAGGCCCGGTCTTCCAGTCCGGTTCGGCCTCTGGCATCGGCTTCACAGGCGAGCAGAAATTTGTCCATTCTTTCGGGGCGGCGAATAGCGTCCAGTGACTCTAATAACTTCAGCACCGTCGCCGGCCGCAGTTCGACAATACGATGTAACTTGGTGTGATGTTCACATACCAGTGCTGCCAGTTGGGAAAACTCGTTGGGCACATGCAAACGCGTGGTGATCTCAGTCTGTAACTTCAGTCCCAGAGTTTCGTGACCATGGTGACTCGGCCACTTGCTTTGATCGGTAACGCCTTTACCGACATCATGCAGCATCGTCGCATAACGAACCACAGGATCCTGGGTAAGTTTGCTGACTTGTTCGAGGCACATCACCGTGTGTATACCGGTATCGATTTCCGGATGATATTTTGCAGGTTGTGGCACACCGAATAGCTTATCTAACTCGGGCAATATCACTCGCA
>JADFOC010000244.1 GCA_022563075.1 Pseudomonadota bacterium | reverse complement strand
CTACCTCTAATAGCGTGCGTAGCCCTTCTGCCGCAAATGCCTGCTCTCTTTCCAGTGACAGGTTATTCGCCAACAGGCCTGCATAATTATTCTTAACCGTCTCACGGTTCAGCAATACCGAGAAATATTGGGAAGCGACCCTCACGGCGAATGTCTTTCGAAAGCGGGTGAAATCTCTAAGTTGGTAGAGCAGATCTCGCTCCGCCTGCATCAAGACTTCAGCTTCAATATCTGTTCCAAATCCCCTGAGCAGTGGCTGCGTAAAAGAGCCAATTAATGCCCCGGTACTAAACTCACTGATATCCCCGGTTAGGAACCGAGTAAAATTATTTGTCAGGTTTAAGGCGATGGCACCACCACCTTTTAACAGGTACCTGGCACCTAAGCTGGTATTGGCATTGACACTTTTGCTAGTGCTGATGTTTTCCATACCGGTTAAGGCCTGCATATCGGTTACAAATTGATCGGCCGCATCCCATTGGTAGTCACCACGGCTGTTAAACGAAAAGGTGGGTGTGTAACGATAGCGATCGAAGGTGAGCGCTAATGCTTCCAGATAGAGGCGCTCTTTCTGGGTTTGATAGTCCTTACTGTATTGAAAGGCCAAATCCAGCGCGGCATTGAGACTCAGGATATGCGCGCCGAGTTCGCTATCGGCCTCGTTATCGAGAAACTCAAAGGACGCATTGTTGACCTCGAAGGAAGTTAAATCGACCTCTTTTACTTCGTCGATCACCACCTGAGCGCTCATCCCCGGCACCAACGCGGTTTTGCCGGTTATAGCATTGTAGCTCTCGTCATCGGCGCTACGCTGGTAGGCAGCACTGGTACAGGCCGCTAGCGAGCCGCTCAACAGCGTGGAAATCAGGATTTTGCAGTACAAGTTCATGAAATTTGCCAAAATTCAGTATTTCAGTGACATAACCGGTAGATTATACGCTCGAAAGCCTCTGAACACTCTCTTTTAAGCGACCAAGCGATGCTTTGATACGGGGGATAACAGGTTGAATTACTGCTCTTTTTTTGGATAATCGCGGGCCTGTAATTCATTGAAAAACAAAATCACATTTAATAGATCGCTTTCCGCCATGATATTGGGCGTTGCGGTGTTGTCCCAATACCGGCAAAACAGGTACGGACAAGACCTGGATGCAACCACGATTCAGCTGGCGCATGTTGTGTTCGACTAGCAGACCGAGGCGGTTAATATAATGTCTGGACATTCAGATCAAATAGCACAATTACATCGATTTATTGCAAATCAAGTCGGTGTTAATCTTGTTTTAGCCGTCTACACCGATGACAATGGCGGCAGGCGTGTAAAAACGCAGTATCTGCCTGGAACGTTTACCCCACCAGATCGTCATTGCATCCGTTAGTATTGGTGTTAATCATCATTAGCTTATTGATTTCTCCAAATTATTCAGTCTCCACGTTAGGAGTTTCAACATGAAGAACTTGTACACAACCAAGGAACTGTTTCATTTTTTGCTGGCACCACTTTTTCTATTAGCATTAGCGGCGTGCGGCGAGCAATCTCCAGGCACCAACAACGAATCAGCGCAGGTGAGCGAGTCAGCATCGCCAATCGAAGCGGCGGGCTATCGACGCATAAATACCCCTAGTGACAATGATCCGCTGGATGCACAGATTTTTGAGCTGGACAACGGCCTCCGAGTCTATCTCACCGAAAACCATGAAGAACCTCGATTCTATGCGGAGATTGCGGTTCGCGCCGGCAGTAAACATGACCCCGCCGACGGCACTGGCCTGGCTCACTATCTTGAGCATTTGTTGTTCAAGGGTAATCAGAATCTCGGCAGCATAGACTATGCCGCCGAGGAGCCTTATCTCGATCGTATCGTCGAGCTTTACCAGCAGCATTTCAATGAGACCGATAGCACCGTACGTGCCGAGATTTATGCCGAAATAAACAGCGTTGCCCAACAAGCAGCCGAGTATGCTGTCCCCAACGAAATAGACAAACTCTACAACAGCATGGGTGGCTCGGGCCTTAATGCCCACACTGCAAACGAAGAAACTGTCTACAAGATTAACCTGCCATCTAACCGATTGCAGCAATGGGCAGAGATAGAATCAGATCGTTTCATCGATCCGGTTTTTCGTTTGTTTCATACCGAATTAGAAACCGTCTACGAAGAAAAAAATAGATCGTTGGACAGTCGCGGATTCATCATCTACACCGCTCTCAACGAACTGCTCTACAAGAACCATCCCTATGGCCAGCAACCCACCATCGGCACGGTGGACCATCTGAAGAATCCATCACTGGTCTACATTCAAAACTATTTCGATACTTTTTACGTGCCAAACAATATGGCGATCTTCATCAGTGGAGACATCGACATCGATGCCACAATTACCTTGATTAGCGACAAATTTTCTCGCTGGGAGGCAAAGGAAATCCCTCAAGTTGGACCGTGGCCAGAGCGAGCTTTGCAGGGAACCGAACGCAAAACTGTACAATATCCAGGCGAAGAACAGGTGCAGCTGGCTTTTCGTACCGTTGGTAACGGCAACGCAGATAAGGAGGCGTTGATTCTGCTGGATATGATTCTGGACAATCGAACTGCCGGCCTGATTAATCTGAATTTGAATCAGCAACAATTGGTGGCTAATGCGGGTTCATCACCTCAGTTTATGAATGATTACGGCGCCCAGACCCTCTTTGGCGTACCCAAGCAGGATCAAACACTGGCAGAAGTCGAACAATTATTGCTCGACCAAATTGAATTGATAAAAGCCGGCGAATTCGAAGAATGGATCATTCCGGCCATCATTAACGACTTCAAGAAAAACCAGAAAGCCAGCCAGGAATTCAATACCGCGCGAGTCTCGATGATGCGACAGTCTTTTATTGAGGGCGCAGATTGGGAGCATTACGTTGCCGAGATTCAGCGCATGGAACAACTCGGCAAGCAAGACGTGATCGACGTTGCCAACAAGTACTTTGGTGATGATTACGTGGCCATCTATCAGGTGGATGCACAACACGATATTCCAACCGTCGAGAAACCGCAGATCGATCCGGTCAACATCGACCCAACCCGTCAATCGGAATTTGCGGCGCAAATACTGGCGATGGAATTTGCACTTATTGAGCCAACATTTGTGGAAGTCGATAGAGACTATCGGGTGATCGAGTTCGCCGAAGGCGTCGAGCTGTACTACGCACCCAACCCTCTGAATGACTTGTTCAGCTTCTCTATGAATATTGAAGTCGGCACGGAAGAAAACGAGAAACTGAATCTTTCCGCCGCACTAATGGGCGTGGCCGGCACGCAAAACTTGACTAACGAAGAGTTGCAGAAAGAATGGTATCGCCTGGGCAGCGATTTTCGTTTCGGTGCTGGAGAAAACAGCTCGGTGATCGCTA
Organism: Pseudomonadota bacterium; assembly: GCA_022563075.1. Classification (GTDB taxonomy): domain Bacteria; phylum Pseudomonadota; class Gammaproteobacteria; order Pseudomonadales; family Pseudohongiellaceae; genus UBA9145. The sequence continues at coordinate 1,497 of JADFOC010000244.1, read as the reverse complement.
TCAGTGGCCTCGACGAACAATTCGAAGAGAGCGTTGCCTTAATGATGGAACTGATCAAGAGCCCGGCAACTGACGAACAGACCCTGGAGCAGATGAAAGGAATTCTTTTGAAATCCAGAGAAGACCGCAAGAGCTCGCCTCCAGCGATATCGCGCGCACTCTATCTTTACAATCGCTATGGCGAAGAATCTCCAATGTTAGAAGCTCTCACCACCGAAGAGATTAAAGCCACTACGTTGGATGAATTGATGTCGCTTCCCGCCGAGCTTTTGACCTATAAGCACACTTTGTCCTATACCGGCTCTCTTCCCTTAGAAGACCTGGTAGCAATTCTGCGACGTCATCACGACATTGAGGGCGAGCTGAAAGACACGCCAGCGTTTCGATTTCGCACCGCGCGGGTCATCGATGCAACAGAAATTTTCGTCGTCAACCAACAAACCGCACAAGCACAGGTGCGCATCGAATTTCCTGATGGGCAGTTCACAGAAGACAATAGCGTCATGTCTTCCATTTATACGAGTTATTTCGGTAGTGGTATGTCCAGTGTTGTATTTCAGGAATTACGTGAGGCCCGAGCGTTGGCTTATTCCGCCTCGGCTCGATATGCCCAAGGTGGCAGAGTGAATGCTGAAAATCTGATATTGGGCACGATTGGTACTCAAACCGACAAGACCGTTGATGCCCTGGGTGCATTCATCGATTTAATCGATAACATGCCCGCTTCGACCGAGAGATTTGATGAATCAGTCAATTCCCGTTTGAATCGCTACCGCACCTCAAAAATTAACTTTCGTCAAGTAATCGGCGCCGTGCGCAGTTGGGAGCGACTGGGCATCGAGGGCGATCCTAGACGCCAACGTTTCCAGCAGTTGCAATCCATCTCGCTGGACGATCTGGTGAGCTTCCAGCGGGAACATATAAAGGATCGACCTAAGCTCATCTCAATCGTTGGCGATCTGTCGATTATCGATGTCGAGGAACTTGAACAATTTGGAACGGTCAAACAGGTCCAGGTAGACGAGCTATTCGTCAACTAATTTAATAAACTGCGCCTACAGAATTGATGCAGGCGCGCTAATTTAACGCCGGATTTTTTCGAGCATCCCTAGCAAACTCATGAGCACTAGCAGTCATGTGGCCGCATTATCGGTTACCAGCCTAAATAAGAAGTATGGCAATTTCGAAGTCATCAAGGACCTCGACCTGCATATCGAACGGGGATCGATTCATGGCCTGGTAGGATTAAACGGTTCCGGCAAGACTACAACCATAGAGTGTATTTTAGGATTGCAGCCGCGCAACGGCGGCAGCATCTCTGTCCTGGGCTATCAACCAGAACATCTGCACAAGGCCAGCGGTAAGGTAGTCGCCGTGTTCGATACCCCCAGCCTGCACCCAAACCTCACCGTACGACAATGCCTCGCTCATGCCCGCCTGTTGTGTGAAAAACCGGTTCGACCCGCCGAGGAGCTCGAAGTATTGTTGGGTATCGAT
>JADFOC010000243.1 GCA_022563075.1 Pseudomonadota bacterium | reverse complement strand
CGGCGTAGAGAAAGCAACTGCCGTCGCAGCGAACCAGCTAACTGTTTTCGGTAGTGATTGACGTGTGGGTATTTATGGGGGGCGCTAGACTGAATAAGCCAATCAGTTGCGTTCCTTTTCGGAGCCCGGGTTTCACTTTGCGGTGCTACAGTCTAAAATTTCACGATTCAACCTGAATCGAGTGGCACAGTGACCCCCATACCCCCATCCAAACCCCTGGTGTTTTCCTCGGCAGTGATCGCGGTGCTTATTGCAACGGCGACGCACGGGCAGGAGCCACGGCAATTAAGTCAGGCGATTAGCTTCGGTGCTTACTATTCCAACGGCAGTTATGGCGAAGAGATCGACACCGAAATCCGCTATTTCCCGATCAGCTATGAAGCGAATTATGGCAAATGGGGCTTTCAGCTGTTGCTCCCCTATCTTGAATATACGGGTTTGGGCAATGCCCTGATCAATATAGGGGGCGTCACCCGTGCGGTAGCGGGGACTCAAGCAACCATGGCCGGTGGCTTAGGAGACGCCGTTGTGTCCCTTAGCTATCAGATCGATCCGGTGACAACGGCAGCGCCATTCATCGATTTGAGACTCAATGTGAAAATCCCAACGGCCGATGAAAACAAGAGTCTCGGTACCGGAGAGGCTGATTACAGCCTGCAGATTGACTTGTCTCAGTATCTGGCAGACTCCGTGGTTTTTGCCACGGTTGGTTACAACTTTCGGGGCAAATCGGATTTATTTCAGGGTCTGCAAGACTCCGCCTTTGCTCAAATCGGTATGGCACATCCTGTTAACGAGCGCTGGAATATTGGAATCTTCTATGATTTTCGGGAGGCTGCCTCGTCGTTTACCGCTGAAACTCACGACATCGTCCCCTATTTCAGCTGGCAGCTCGATGCAAACTGGACTTTCACCGGGTTGGCCTCCTGGGGATTTACCGATGCCAGTGCCGATATCACCATTTTAGGGCAAATGAGCTATCGCTGGTAAATGAGTAATTCCGGTTACAGGCCCAGGGGCTTCACTCTGGGGGGTAGAATCGCTGCTCGCTGGATTGGTCGAATCCTCTGTAGCGGCGGCAGTTCGGGGCGTCGAATCCGTTCCGGACGAGTCAATCTGGCGGCATCTCCCGGAGCCCGGTTGGTGGCCATTTCACGGCCGGCTTCCGGAGTGCCCGAGTCGAGCTGGTGGCTCAGGTAACGGATGACAGCAACCCAGGTGATGGGTTCTTGCGGTGCCTGCTCCAAAACAGCGAGATCGATTGTATCGGCGCTAACTGCATCCACACGGTGCGCTGGTATCAGCCTGTTATCTGGCACGCTGGCGGCACCGGGCCCTGCCTTGGGCAAGGTGGCAATGCGGCCAAACGACGAGGCCGCGACGCCTTCGCCGGCGGCAATTTGCCGAGACAGTCGTTGCCAGGAGAGAGCATTGATATCAATTGAATGCTGAATCGCCTCGGTAATGCTAATTGCCGAAGAATCTCGAGTCAGCGCTGAATCGCTGGTCACCGTCACCAGGGATGCAACGACTGAGATCTCAACCGGTATCGATGGTGCTATGGCAAGATCAAGACTTTGTGTCAGCGCTGCTTCACGCTGGGTCGGGCCGCGCATTATTTCTAGTTGGTTATTGTCGTTCATGCCCAGGAAGGGCTTGAATCCGGTGCCACCAAGGCCACTGTCGCCGCCTGGTGCGGCCAGGCGACCAGTACCGCCAATGCCGCTGCCGTCGTCATCGCCGCCGCGGACGATGCCGCTGCTGGAAAAATTGAGCAGCGCAAGCAACAACATAGCCACCAAGGCAGCGGCGATGCCGAGGCGATCAGTTTTTAGTGTGAGGCTGGAGCTACTCATTCTGGTTCGGAGCTTGAGGATGAATTGCCGCTCATCCCGCTACTGTGTTTCCCTGTTTTTTTTAACCGCTGTATTAAAATTAAAGAGCCCGAAGTTCATTCGATAATGTGCTTCTGCTGCACCCTCATCTTGCTGCTGTCTGGCCAGGGCTGCTTTGTTCATCTCCGTCAACACGCGCATGCCTAGGGAGTCTGCCAGTTCACTGAGCTCATCGATAGATGCTTTTGTGAGTCTGTCATAATAAACACTTCTATCGAAATAGGAAGGTTTGCGACCCAGCAAATTATGGCTGGCAGCCGTTATATGATCTTGTGTATTCTTTCCAAAGAAGAACACTTTTTCATCGAAGCCTTTTTCGGGCGTGAAGGCGCCGGTATTGAGCACCACATGCTCATTTTCAACATGCGCCACGCCTAACCTCAGCCATTCGTCCAGTATCACTCGTGGGCGAATGTCTTGTTTGCACACCCGCTGGACTAACTCATCAAATCCAGCACTATTGGGGTCGGTCGTCCGCAGGGCTAGTGGTCGTGGATGGTCCTGTTCGTCTAAAAATTCCTTGCTACCCAGCCAATGGCCGACTATCTGTGCGCCTGTTGAAACAGTTGCTGGAGTCCTGCTTTCTTCCCTGGTTTCAGCCCTGAGCCGCTTGACGTCTTTACGGTGGACGCCAGTTAATAAATTGATGCGACTGTCAGATTGTCGCTTTCCATTAACTTGAAATTCTGTTTCTGCGACATCGACATAGGTCGCTTTGAGCAAGCCTAATAAATAGGGATAGGTAATTTGATAGGACAACATCAGCCTGATCAACGGGCGCAATATTTTTTCTATCGCCGCCACTAGCGCTGGCGGCGGCCCAGCGGGATTCGACTGATAATCTTCGCTCATAGCCGGGCAGTATAACCAATAGGTGGGAATAAATCCCACTGCCCATCAAGTACTGGGGTATCCGGACGATATTGATTGACGTGGGAATTATTCCCACCTAGTATCGAAACAGATTAGGCTATGCCAGCTTAGTTCGTTGAGGAATCGATCCATGTCGGCAGGATTACTGATCAAGACCGCAGGACTCCACGTAGACGGTGCCTTCGATTTCAATAATTATCCGCTGCCAACTCCCACCGCGTTATTCAGGCTCCCCTCGGGGCATCGCTTGGCCTATGACGAATATGGCAACAGCTCCGGTTATCCGCTGTTCTATTTTCACGACAGTGGAAGTTCGAGGTTGGAGTGTTGCTTCTTCCATCGAAGTGCGAAAAAACAAGGATATCGCTTGATCGCCATCGATCGTCCTGGTATTGGCTGCTCCGAATATTATTCTTACCAATCTGCGAGAGAATTCTGCCGACAAGTAGTCCACCTGGCAGATGATCTTGGATTAGCCGAGTTCGGCGTAATGTCTCTCGGAGCCGGCGGAATTTATAGCATGACACTGGCTCACCTGGTTCCGGCACGGGTGCAACTACAGCTGAGTATCGCCGGGGTGCCGGGCAACGTATTTAACGAACTTAACAGTGGTTCCTATGTGGCGAGTTGTATCGATGAACTTGCACCGACTCTGATCAAGTTGATGGTGCGAATAAAGTATTGTCTCTTTCCAGATAATCCGGCCGCTACCTTCGAGCGCTTACAGGAATACTTGAGTTACACGGATCGCAAGATGCTGGCTAATCCTGGGGTGCAAAAAATATTGGCACTTGATCAGCAAGAGACCATTAGGAGTGGGTGCCGGGGTATGGCACAAGATCTAGGCATTTGCTTCCGCAAGCTTGATTTTAGTTTGCGTGAAATCGAAGTACCTTCGGTAATCTGGCAGGGCACCGCCGATAGGCTGTCACAACGCTCCAATTGTGAATATATGGTGTCGCACATGCCTCGGGCCAGTTATTACCGGGTACCCAACCGTGGTCACTTTTTCTTCATACAAAGCATGGATGACGTGTTTTATCGCCTGCGACATTCCTGCGAAATTAGCCACGCCATAGCGGCCTAAGCACCTTTTGAGGGCATCAGAGAGAACCCTCAATCGTGTAGGTGCAGATCGACATCGCAGGGGTGATTGCTAAAACTGCTAATTTCTGTGGCAGTTGAATATTCTCGAGCATCGATGACCTGGAACACCTTGGCATCGATGAACACCTGAACCAAATCCCCATCTAACAAGTGTTTATCCGATTCTTGCTTTAGGATATCGATCGCGTGTTCGGTATTCATCGCCGGTTTGTATGGCCTGTCAGAAGCAGTTAGCGCGTCATAGATATCACAGACAGTCATGATTTTGGACGGCAACGGGATCTCCGACTCAGTCATGCCGTAGGGGTAGCCACTGCCGTCTAGTTTTTCATGATGGGCTGCAGCGATAGTTGGAATGTTTTGAAATTCTTTGGTCCAGGGAATGTGGTTGAGGAAGTTTTGTGTGTGCACAACATGGGATTCAATCTCCTTTCTCTCCGCCGGGGATAAACTTCCCTTGGCGATGGTAAGTAGTTCAAACTCCTCCTTGGTTATGATGCTGAGATCATCGTCAGCTCCGCCTAATCGAAAACTGTTAATCTTGTCCAGCACCTTCCTGTTTTCTTTTTTTAGAATAGTCGGTTCATTTACTTCCACAATGGCCTGATAAAACTCGTTAAGCATTTTGACATCGGCCGCGAGTCTTTCATTGATGGCTATAAACTCCGCATCATCGGCGCCCCCATTGCGGTACATGGCCAATTGTTTACCGAGCGACTGAGATTTGAGCCTCTCCTGGGCCAACAATATTCTGTACCGAATGTTCTCTAAACTGCCTGCCGTCAATTTTTTCTCTTTGACAAGAACTGATTCGCGCACTCCGACCTTCCCGAAGTCGTGTAGCAAGGCCGCATATTTTAGTTCCCTGACTTCGGTGTCGGTAAAACGAATATTTCGAAGTCTGGTCAGATTGGACATTGAAACCGATTTTGCCAGGTCAACACAAAGATCGGCGACGCGGAATGAATGACCACTGGTAGTTGGATCTCGTTGTTCGATAGCGGCGACTGAAGCGTTTACGAAACCTTCGAATAGCGCTTTGATATCGTTCTG
>JADFOC010000242.1 GCA_022563075.1 Pseudomonadota bacterium | reverse complement strand
CTGGTTTGACTTTTTTCCAGTCGACATAGTCACTGGAATCATTGACTTCCCAAAACTCGCGTTCCTCAGTCTCAGAATGAAATTTGGGCACTATCTTACTGTTTTTGCTCATAAACTAATCTCTCTTTGCGGTGCATGTCCCGCGCCGAAATGACGCGTATCAGGGTTTCCTCAACCCTCAAAGTGAACGTGATATGCAAGAACCGACCCTCATCAGTTTTACCTAGAGCATGATGTCGCGGTTCCCTTTCGCTATGGCGCGGATCTGGCATCAATAACAAAGGCTGATTAAAGAACAGCGGCTCGGCTTCTGCCTGGCTCACATCGTGCTTTTCGACACTTTTGCGCGCATTGCCGGCATCCCAGTCGAACCCTACTATCCTTAGTAAATCGATCATTTGTGTATATTACCATCATATACAACCGCATGGAGAGTGTTGGTTTCCTCAGGCAAGCAGAAGCAGACCACGGGACAGCCTGTACGTTTTCCCTTTGCAGTAAATAAATTAATTTTTGGTGCCGTCTTTATCATTCATTTTAGTCATATGCCCTAGTGATCTGAACGGAATGGCAGCATTTGTGGGCACCGGATTTTAACCTCATTAGCTCCTGTCTGAAAAATCCCATGATTTTAATGGGTGAATCTTTATGACCCCGCGAAAATGGTGGATTTAGGCATCTTCTACTATGCTATTGCAAGGGGCGCTTAGGTAGACAAAATATCTAGTGGATAGTGAATGGGAAAGCAGGGAAAGCTTATTCTCAAAGTCATCGAAGGACATTCGGATCGGAATGTTTCCTTCAATGAGTTGTGTGAGCTATTGAAACGATTAGGATTTCAGGAGCGAATTAGAGGAAGTCATCACATATTCCGCATGACAGGTATAACTGAAATGTGCAATCTGCAGAAGGATGGAAAACATGCCAAGCCCTATCAAATAAGACAAGTGCGGGCAATACTTGTAAAATATGGGCTTTTAGGAGTCGATTGATGTTTAAGTATGTAACGACGATCTATTGGAGCCAAGACGATGACTGCTACGTGGCTGAAGCTCCTCAACTCCCAGGCTGCATGGCACATGGCGATTCCTACGAATCAGCGCTAAAAAACGTCAAGGAAGCCATTCAACTGTGGATTGATACCGCCATTGAATCTGGCGATCCAGTCCCCGTGCCAAACGCTTATCGATCTGCCCATGCCTGGAACTATTATTGAACCAAAAACTCGTAAATTTGCTGTCTTACCGCATGATCGAGATTCGATAACTCGCAGCAAGCCTTAGCAACCGTGGTCGGAAGAGAACCGATTAGCAATCGACGCCGATAGAAAATTCATTGAACCGCTACAAGACTCCTGAACCTCGTTAGTATCACTGTTCCTTACTCTACATAAGCTAACCTGTCATAGAAATTGTCAACAATATATTGATAATTCTCTATAATTGGATAATAATCGCCATCTTTTCCAATTATTGTTGACATATTAACTATGGACTCACAGGTCCACTCCAAAACTTCCACCCTGGCCGACGACGTGTTTGACCAACTCCGCACCGCCATTGTCAAGGGCGAACTAGCCCCAGGCACCAAGGTCAACGAACCCCAACTTAGTAAACAATACGGCATCAGCCGCGGGCCTCTGCGGGAGGCTATTCGGCGCCTGGAAGGCTGCAAGTTGGTGGAGATCAAGCCCAATATAGGTGCTAAGGTTATTTCTTTAAACAAAGTACAAGTAATTGAAATATATGAAATTAGAGAATCTCTCGAAGGCCTTGCTTGCCAGCTGGCGGCGGTCAATGCCACGGCTGAAGATTGTAATAAACTCAGGGACTTACTCACCCATCATGAGCAGCAAATCCAGTCGGAAAACGGTCGTCTGTATTACCAGAAAGAGGGCGATCTGGATTTCCACTATTTAATCGTGCAGTTAAGCGCTAACACGCGGCTGTTTGACATTCTGTGTGGCGAACTCTATCACCTGCTGCGCCTGTACCGTTGTCAAACCAGCAGCGCACCCTCGCGTCCGGTCCAGGCTTTCAAGGAGCACCACCAGATTGTCGATGCCCTGGAAGCGCGGGATGGCGAACTGGCTGAACTCCTCATGCGGCGCCATATAGCCAGTGCCAGGCAAACGCTGATTAGCCAATTAAGTGAAACAAATCAATGAATTGTGAGTATGTGTTAAGAGGTCATAGATGAGTTCGAACTCCGCAGGAGCCAGGTTTCGCCAAGCTCTGGAAGAAAACCAGCCACTGCAGATCGTCGGCACTATCAACGCTTACTGCGCCATGCTGGCGGCAGACAGCGGGCACCATGCCATCTATCTCTCCGGCGGTGGCGTGGCTAATGCGTCCTATGGCCTGCCTGACCTGGGAATCACCAGTCTCAATGATGTGATCGCCGATGTTGAGCGCATCTGCAGTGCCAGCGAACTGCCACTTCTGGTGGACATCGATACCGGTTGGGGTGGCGCCTTTAACATTGCGCGGACGATCAAGGCGATGGAACACGCTGGTGCGGCGGCGGTACATCTGGAAGACCAGGTGGCGCAGAAGCGCTGCGGTCACCGCCCGAATAAGGCCATTGTCAGCAAGCAAGAGATGGTGGATCGCATCAAGGCAGCGGTTGATGCCAAGACCGACAGTGCATTCGTGGTGATGGCCCGGACCGATGCCCTCGCCGTCGAAGGCATGGGGGCAGCGATTGAACGGGCGATTGCCTGCGTCGAAGCTGGCGCCGACGCCATCTTCCCGGAGGCGATTCTCGAACTCGATCAATATCACCAGTTTGTGGAGGCGGTGAAGGTGCCGGTACTGGCCAATATCACCGAATTCGGACAGACCCCGCTGTTTAACTGCAAGGAGCTGGCCGCTGTCGGCGTTGCCATGGTGTTATACCCGCTCAGTGCGTTCCGTGCGATGAGCAGGGCCGCATTGGAGGTCTATCAATCTATCGCAATTCATGGTGACCAGTCTGCGGTGGTGGACCAGATGCAATCCAGAACCGATCTCTACGAGGTGTTGGGCTACCACGTGTATGAGCAGAAACTGGATGCATTATTTGAATCAGAAAATAAATAAAATACATGCAGTTACATTGTCTATCTAATATTAGACTTAAATTTTGGCTCAGGGCAGTGACGGGCCGATTCAAGCCGAACACGGGAGAACCAACATGGCAGAAAAAAAACTAAGCGGAGCCGGTCTACGCGGGCAGGTAGCCGGAGAGACCTCCCTGTGTACGGTGGACAAGACCGGTACTGGTCTCACCTACCGGGGGCATGACATCAGCGTATTGGCGGAAAAAGCTAAATTCGAGGAAGTCGCGTTTCTGCTGCTTCGAGGTCACCTGCCCAACCAATCAGAATTAGATGATTACATCAATAAAATCAAATCCTTACGAAGTTTACCTCAAGAACTTAAAGACGTATTAGAACGGATTCCCGCCAGCGCTCATCCAATGGACGTGATGCGCACCGGGTGCTCCATGCTGGGTAATCTGGAGAGCGAGACGGATTTCTCGCAGCAGGATGATGTGATCGATCGTCTACTGGCCACATTGCCCTCGATCATCTGTTACTGGTACGTGTTCTCCCATGAAGGCAAGCGGATTGAAACGGATCTGGACGATGATTCTATCGGCGCTCACTTTCTGCGCATGCTCAGCGGGGGAGCGACGCCGAATGATTTGTTCAGCCAGGTGATGAACGTCTCTCTGATTCTGTATGCCGAGCATGAATTTAACGCCTCCACCTTCACCGCCCGGGTCTGTGCCTCTACCCTGTCGGATATGCATTCCTGCATCACTGCGGCCATTGGTAGCCTGCGGGGCCCTCTGCACGGGGGCGCCAATGAAGCCGCCATGGATATGATCGAAAATTGGCAGAGCGTGGATGAAGCCGAGCGTGAAATCATGGGTATGCTGGCGCGCAAAGAGAAAATCATGGGTTTTGGCCACGCGATTTACGCCGAATCCGATCCCAGGAATACGATTATCAAGCTGTGGGCCGAAAAATTGGCGGCGCAGGCCGGTGATACCGTGCTCTATCCGGTGTCTGTGCGCTGTGAGGAAGTCATGTGGCGGGAGAAGAAGCTGTTTTGCAATGCCGATTTCTTCCACGCGGCTGCCTATCACTTCATGGGGATTCCCACCAAGCTGTTCACGCCGATATTCGTGATGTCCAGGCTTACCGGCTGGGCGGCTCATGTGAAGGAACAGCGGGCCAATAACCGTATTATTCGGCCCAGTGCGGATTATACCGGTCCGGAGACTTCCGAGTGGGTGGATATCCAAGATCGCTAACGGGGAAATGCCTGCAGGCCAATGAATCCAGGACTGAATGGCCGCAAAAAGCAGTACTCGACAGCAATCGGAGCTCGGTCAAGCTATCACCCTGAGAGTATCGCCCATAGGAATAGGGAAATAGGGTGCTTGGCAGTGGAAGAGAAGGAAAATTGGGGCCAAAGTAAAAATACCAATGATCGGTATCGTTGGTGCGGTACCTTGATGGAAACTGCATGCTGGGTCTTATCATGTTTTACATTAAATAAACTATTTAACTATCTATTATTAAAGGATTAATAAGTGTCAAAAAATGTAGAATTGAACACCCGACCAGAGCCGGATCAGGTGCTGGTGGACATCGCCGACTATGTCTGCGATTACCAAATAGACTCGGTAGAAGCCTACGATACCGCCCGTAATTGCCTGATGGATACACTGGGCTGTGGCCTGCTGGCCTTGCGCTTCCCCGAATGCACCAAGCTGTTGGGACCGCTGGTCGAAGGCACGATCGTGCCCAACGGTGCCAGGGTACCAGGCACACAATATCGACTGGATCCGGTGAAGGCCGCCTGGGACATAGGCTGCATCATTCGCTGGCTGGACTATAACGACACCTGGCTGGCTGCCGAATGGGGCCATCCCTCGGACAATCTCG